>JAJNBB010000022.1:0-43353 GCA_021155885.1 Fibrobacteria bacterium
TCCGGTCCTGTGGTCCTGGTTCGTCGCGGTCCTCACGCTCGCCGCGCTCATCGCCTTCGCCTTCCGGCGCCTGGGCGTCACCGTCATCGCCCCCTGGATCGCCTTCAATGCTTTCATCGTCGCCTACCTGGGCATCTGGGGCGCCAAGGTCTTCGACCTCACTGACCCCTGGACCGGATGGTCGGGCATCGCCCCCCTCGTCTTCACCGTTCTCTGCATCGCCGCCGCCGACAGCGGCGCCTACTTCACCGGACGCGCGATCGGCAAGCGCAAGCTGGCTCCCGGCATCAGCGCCGGAAAAACGTGGGAAGGGGTTTTCGGGGGCGTCGCGGCGTCGGTCCTCCTCGCGGGGCTGCTGTCCCGCTACGCCGCTCTGGGACTCGCGCAGGCGCTCGTCCTGGGCGCCGTACTGGCCGCCTGCTCGGTCACCGGGGACCTGTTCATTTCGGTCTTCAAGCGCTGGGCCAACGCCAAGGACACCTCGAACCTCATTCCCGGCCACGGCGGCGTGATGGACCGGTTCGACGCCCTCATCTTCGCCGCGCCGTTCGCGTGGATTGGATTTCTGATCCTGGGGTAAACCGGGTTGTCGGTTGTTAATATCCCTGCGGATTCACCCTTGTCGTTGTTTGTTGTCGGAAAAGACAATCTGACCAACTCTTTCCAACAACCAACAACTAACAACGACACGGAATCGACCCGGAAGAGGTAATTTTCTCCCAATGCCCTCCCCCAAATCCATCGCCCTGCTCGGCGCCACGGGCTCGATTGGCTCGTCGACCCTGAAGGTCCTGCGCCAGCACCCCGGCCGCTTCCGGCTCGGCGGCGTCGCGATCGGCAGCAAGATCGACCTGCTCTTGCCCATATTGCGGGAGTTCGACGTGCCGCTGGCCGTGGTCTTCGACCCCGCCGCCGCCGAGGCCTTGTCCAGACAATGGAGCGGCAAGGTCCTCAGCGGGATGGAAGGCCTGATGGAAATGGTCGCCGACCCGTCCATCGACTACCTGCTCAACGGCCTCGTCGGGTCCATCGGCGTGCGCCCCACCCTCGAGGCCATCCGCCACGGCAAGCAGGTGGGCCTGGCCAACAAGGAAAGCATGGTCATGGCCGGCGCCCTCATCAACGCCGCCCTCGCCGAACACCCCGAAAGCGCCCTCTACCCCATCGACTCCGAGCACTCCGCCATCTTCCAATGCCTGGCCGGACGCCCCACGCAAGAGGTCGACTTCCTGCAGCTCACCGCCTCGGGCGGCCCCTTCCGCGAGCGCCCGCGCGCGGAGTTCGCCGCGATCACCAAGGCCGAGGCCCTCAAGCACCCCACCTGGGTGATGGGCGAAAAGATCACCATCGACTCGGCCACGTTGATGAACAAAGGCCTCGAGGTGATCGAGGCGCACTTCCTCTTCGGCGTGGATTTCGACCGCATCCAGGTGGTCATCCACCCGAAGTCCATCGTCCATTCCCTCGTGCAGTTCCGCGACGGGTCCCTGATGGCCCAGCTCGGCTGCCCCGACATGTGCGTCCCGATCCAGTACGCCCTGTCGTATCCCGAGCGCCTGCCGCTCGAGACCCCGCGCGTGGACCTCGCCCAGGTCGGCAAGCTCGAATTCTTCCAGCCCGACTTCGAAAAATTCCCCTGCCTGCGCCTCGCCTTCGAGGCCGGCACGCGCGGCGGCACCGCGCCCGCGATCCTCAACGCCGCCAACGAGGCGGCCGTCGACCTCTTCCTCAAGGACAAGATCGCCTTTCACCAGATCCCCGGCCTGCTCGAAAAGGTGCTGGGACGTGCTTCCATCCAGGAGTACACGACGCTTGATGAAGCGATCGCAGCCGATGCGTGGGCGCGCGCGATGGCGGTAGAATTTTCCGAACCCAATTAGGGGCGACGACGTCCCGGCATAGTCGCCGAAAAAGACTTTCGGTGCTCCTGCGGCTCAGTCGTGGATCGCCTCAAATAAAGGCGCTTCGCGCCCTTTTTGGTGGGCTGGCCACGACGTTCGCCTCCGTCCGCTCCGAAAGTCTTTTTCGGCTCCGGCCGGGTCCAATCCTCGAGGTCGGCTAAGCTCCGGCCGAGCGTGGCGATGACGACCCAACAAACAGGGACCAGTGAAGCCCGACGAAGTCCAACAGGGTCAAGCAGGGTACGACCGAGCGAGAACGCCCAAGACAAGGCGCGCCGACGCAGGCGTACCGGGAGTACGCCGAGGAGGCGCAACGCCGTATTGGGCGTTCGCAGCCGGTCGCACCAGGGGATTTACCAGCCTACCCGTATTTCATTGCTCCGAATTGAATCAATCGCAACCCTCCCAATCCCTACTTTCCTAGTTTACAGGCCATATGTTCGAACTAACCGGCTACTGGTCCCTGCTCTATCAAATCCCCGTGGGGTTGATCGGCCTCAGCTTCATGGTCTTCATCCACGAACTGGGCCACTTTCTCGCTGCCAAATCGGTGGGCGTGCGCGTGCACACCTTCTCGATCGGCTTCGGCAAGAAGCTGATCCGCGTCAAGCGCGGCGACACGGAGTATTGCCTTTCGGCGATCCCGTTCGGCGGCTACGTGGCGATGGCCGGGGAGAACCCCGACGAGGGCGGCTACGGCGCGACGGACGAGTTCCAGCAGAAATCGGTGCCGGCGCGCCTGTGGATCGCGGTGGCGGGGCCGCTGGCCAACATCGTGTTCGCGCTGGCGGTGCTGTTCGGCCTCTATCTTGCCGGGGTGCAGGAGCCGAAACAGGGCCTGGTCGTGGGCCACGTCGAGGAGGGCTCCGCGGGAGAGAAGGCGGGCGTGCGGGTGGGCGATGAAATCGTGGCCTACGCCGGCAAGCCGATGAAGGACTGGGAAGGCTTCGTGCAGGAGGCCGCCCTTTCGGGCGACCAGCTGCGGCCCCTGCACGTGATCCGCGACGGCGAGGCGCGGGAACTGAAGCTCGAGGCCAAGCCCGACCCGCGCTTCGGCGTGGCCCTCACCGGCATCCTGGGCGAATGGGAAGTGCGCATTCATAAGCTCATCGCGGGCAAGCCGGCCGCGCTCGCCGGCCTGAAAACCGGGGACGTGATCGAAAGCGTGGACGGCGCCGCCGTTCCCACCTCGATCGCCCTGATCGACATGATCAACGGCTCCCAGGGCCGCACCTTGCAGGTGGCCGTCCGCCGCGGCTCCGGAGAGGGCGAAAAGCTCGTGATCCCCGTGACGCCCGCCTACGACGAGGAATCGAAGCGCTACCTCATCGGCGTGTACCCCGCCAGCATGATCCCCACCGAGCTCGTCCGCCGCGGCGTGGTCGAGAGCGCCCGCCAAAGCGCCGTCACGACCTGGGGGCACGCGACCTTGGTCTTCCGCACCTTCGGAAAAATCTTCACCGGCCAGGTGCAGGTCAAGGCGCTTTCGGGCCCCATCGGCATCGTGCAGATGATCTCCGGCAGCCTCCAGCAAAGCTTCCAGAAGTTCCTGGAGTTCACGGCCCTGCTCAACACCAATCTGGGCATCATGAACCTGCTGCCGCTCGCCATCACCGACGGCGGCCTCATCTTGCTGCTGCTCATCGAGGCCGTGCGCCGCCGTCCCGTCAGCCTCAAGACCCAAAGCGTCATCAACCGCGTCGGCATGAGTTTCTTCATCGCCCTGTTCCTGTTCATTACGTTCCAGGACATTTTAAGGGTTCCGATGTTGTTGAACTAACGGGACGGGGGACGGGGGTTATGGGACGGGGGATAAATACGCAACAACCGCAAAGAACTTTTAGCGCCTCGGGCTACACGTTCCGTATTATCGAAGGCGCCGCGAATCCGGCCTATAACACATCAAGAAGTCTCCTCTCTCCCGTCCCATAACCCCCGTCCCCCGTCCCTTTCCTACCTTTCCCCCCATGAAAATCCTCGTGCTCGGCGGAGGCGGCCGTGAACATGCCATCGCCCTGAAACTGTCCCAGGCCACCCCCCCTCCCGAACTGCTCTTCGCCCCCGGCAACCCCGGCATGGCCGCGCTGGGAACCTGCGTTCCCCTCGCCGCGGACGACATCCCGGCAGTGCTCGACCTCGCCCGCCGCGAGACGGTCGACCTTACGGTGGTGGGACCCGAAATCCCCCTGGTCAAGGGCGTGGTGGACGCCTTCCAGGCCGCGGGCCTGGCCATCTTCGGCCCCACCGCCGCCGCCGCCCGCCTGGAGGGCTCTAAGGCTTTCTCCAAGGACTTCATGGCCCGCTACGGCATCCCGACGGCCGCCTACCAGACCTTCACCGCCCTCGAACCCGCGCGCGCCTTTCTCGAAAAGACCGGCGCGCCGGTGGTCGTCAAGGCCAGCGGCCTGGCGGCCGGCAAGGGCGCCGTGGTGTGCACGACAATGGCCGAAGCCCGGGAGGCGCTGGACTCGATGCTGGGCCCCGACGCCATCTTCGGCGAGGCCGGACGCGAGGTCGTGATCGAGGAATTCATGGACGGCGAGGAGGCCTCGGTGTTCGCGGTATGCGACGGCGACCGGTACGTACTGCTGCCCGCCGCCCAGGACCACAAGCGGGCCTATGACGGCGACAAGGGCCCCAACACCGGCGGCATGGGCGCGTACGCGCCCGCGCCGCTCATGACCCCGGCCCGGCTCGACCAGGTCTGCCGCGAGGTTGTGGAGCCTACCCTCGCGGGCATGCGGGCGGAGGGATGCCCCTATGCGGGCGTCCTGTACGTGGGGGTCATGGTGACCGCCCAAGGCCCCAAGGTGGTCGAGTTCAATTGCCGCCTCGGCGATCCCGAGACCCAGTGCGTGTTGCCGTTATATGACGGCGACCTGGCGGACTTGTTCCTCAAGGCGGCCACGGGTCGCATCGCGGCCAGCGCGTCCCCCGCCCCGAACGGGGCGGCCGCCGTCGTCGTGATCGCCTCGGGAGGCTATCCGGGCAGCTACCGGAACGGGTTCCCCATCGCCGGGATCGAGGAGGCCGAGGCCCTCCCGGGGGTCCAGGTGCTGCACGCCGGAACCCGCATCAAGCAGCCCGACGGCGTGCTCGCCACGGCCGGAGGCCGGGTCCTGGGCGTCACGGGCCGGGGCGCCACTTTGAAGCAAGCTTTGGATATTGCCTACATGGGCGTTTCCAAAATCCGCTTCGACGGGATGCACTTCCGGACGGACATCGGCAAAAAAGGCCTGGCCGCGGGATGACGGCCGCACGGCGATGGATGGGCATTGTACGGGCGCGATTAAATCGCGCCCCTACGAATGCCCGAATCGGATTCCTTGGGATTTGCGCCATCGCCGCTGCGGCCCATGCCCAGCCGCCGGTCCCGAAGGACACGGTCGACCTCCGGGTCGTTCCGCAGACGGCCCTCAAGGCCCCCGAGGAGTTGCTATTCGACATCATCTGGGGCGGCTGGACCTTCAAATGGGTCCACGCCGGCACGGCTTCGCTCGACCTGCTGCCGACCTCGAACTCCAAGGTGTGGCAAATCCGCAGCCTGGCCAAGGGCAACAAGTTCTTCCAGTCGTTCTACCCCGTGCGCGACACGGTGATTTCCTACATCAACATCAAGGGGATCTACCCGCTCAAGTTCCACAAGATCCTGCACGAGGGCTCCTACCACGCCTGGGGCTGGACCGACTACGACCAGGAGCGCAACCGGGTCACGACCCAGGACACCTCCTTCGCGGTGCAGCCCTTTACCCACGACATTCTGTCGGCCTTCTATTTCATCCGCACCCAGCCGCTCGAGGTGGGCAAAAGCTTCGAATTATCGGCGGTTTCGGGCAAAAAGAACTACAAGCTGAAGGTGATCTGCCACCGGGAAGAAACCGTGGAGGTCCCCGCGGGCAAGTTCAAGACCTGGATGATCGAGCCCATCCTGAAGGAGGACGGGCTGTTCAAGGCCAAGGGCCAGCTCTGGATCTGGGTCACGCGCGACGCCCGGCGGATGCCTGTTAAGATGCAAAGCAAGATTCCGGTGGGATCGATCAAGGCCGAACTGATCCGGTTCCAGCCGAGCGCGGGCCCCCGCAAGCCCTCCGCCGAGTAGCGTCCCCGGGGTTCCCACCCCTTCCCCTCCCGGTATCAGAGTGTCACGGCCGCGCCCCGAAGCCCTTGAAACGGGGCCAAAAACATTTTCATGATTATATTCTTGACGTGTTCCACCCAACCTTTTCCAAGGAGAAGTTCAATGCGTAAGGATGACGATAAAAATGGATCGACGGACAACGGCCTGTTCGCTTCCTTGTCGGCCGCCGCGAGCGACACGTTCGACAAGGTGAAGAGCGCCGTGGTCGATGCGGAGAAGTCCGTGGAGAAGGCCGTGAAGAAAGCCGTCAAGAAGGTGAAGAAGGCGGCGAAGAAGAAGGCCGCGAAGAAAGCCGCCAAGAAAACCGTGAAGACAGCGGTGAAGAAGGCGAAGAAGGCGGTCAAGAAGGCGGTCAAGAAGGCCGTCAAGGCCGCGAAGAAGTCGGCGAAGAAAGCGGCGCCCAAAAAGGCCGTTAAGAAGGCAAAGAAGGCCGTGAAATCCGCCAAGAAAGCCGTCAAGAAGGTCGCCAGGAAAAAGGCGAAGAAGAAGTAGGGGCGGACAGCCGTCCGCCCGTACGGAAGGCCTTCGGGTCATCCAAATAAAAAAGCCCGCGCAAGCGGGCTTTTTTATTTGCCGCGAGGGCGGTGATCAGAGGAAAAGCGGGAGCCAGATCGCCAGGGCGGCGAGGGCGAGGAAGGCGAGGATGCCGAGCCACATCTTCATCAGAAGAAATATGCCAATTTCAGGGAACTGTACCAGTCCTTGGGCGTGACCAGGAGGGCGTCGCGCCGCGGGGGATTCGAGTCGGCATAACCGTCGAAGATTCCCGGACGATAGTGGTCATTGGCGACCTGGAAGGTAAACAGGACGTGGTCCTGGATCATCCGCGAACCATGGATGGACCACTTCACGTTGTCGCGCTTGTGGGCCGGAGCGGTAGTCGCCGCGTTAGCCTTGTCGAAGGTGGTGTTCCAGTTCGTGGGATAGGGAGTTGGGGAGGCGCTGGATCCCGAGATGTTATAACCGTTCAGATTATCGGCGATCTCCGAGCCGTACCACTCGACTTCCACCGATAGGTGCCCGAGGTAGTTGAACACGGGCAAGTTGAAGCCCACCATCACCGGCATGCGATCGGTGATGTCCCCGTAGATCGCCTTGTGGGCCGCATCGGTGTTGAGGCCGATGACGGCCACTTCGCCGTACAGCTTTAGGTCCTGGGGGCCGAATATCCCGTTGCCGCCCAGGAGCGGCTTCGGGTCGAAGGAGGCGTTCGCCATGACCTTGGTTCCGTTGAAGCCGAGGTTGGTGGTGTCGCCCGCGGCCGAGATGTACTTCCACCGGTCCTGCTGCGAGCGGCCGGAATCAGGTGATGGAAATTCACGCCGGCGCCGATGCGGAAGGACGGATGCGCCTGGTACCTGGCGACGTAGGCCGGCGACAGGTCGAAGAAGGGATAGAACTCCATGTCGCTGGAGAGCAGCAGGTCCTGGGTGAAGTTCCCGACCTCATGGCGCAGTTGCAATCCGATCAGGTTGGCGGTGGGTAGAACGTGCTTGGTTTCGAAACCGGAGATCAGGACGCCGGGGTACACGGGGCCGCGCAAGAGGTAGAGCCCCAGGTTCTTGACATCGGGATTGTAGATGTACGAGAACAGGCCGCCCGTAACGGAAACCTTGGATTTCTCCCCTGCGTAAGCCTGGTAGGTGAAGTTAGCGGCGTCGACGTAGGCGTCCACCGTGGCGGGCGCATAGCCGCCCTTTACCGTCGGGGACGCGGCCAAGGTGCTGCCTCCCGCGACGCCGATGCCCGCGGCGATGCGGAGGCGCTCCGAAAGCGCGGCGTTCAAGGTCAGCTGCGCGCCGGATGCGAGCACCCCCTTGCCGTCCAGCTTGCCGGGGACGAAGCCGGACATGTCCGGAACGGCGGAGCTGTTGCCGATTCTGTTGTACTGAAGCCAGCCCGCGGCGCCGAGGGTGACGCCTTCGGGAAGGACGATCGTGGTGGCTTCCTGCGCCAGGGACCAGGCGGGGACTCCCAGCATCAGGGAGAGGCCCGTGCGAACCAGCGTTTGTCTGCAAAGCATGAATGCGTTCATGGTCGTTTTCCGGATCGCCCTAGAAGAAGTAGGCCAGTTTGCAGGTCCAGTACCAATCCTTGGGGGTTCTCAAGGCTTCCTTGCCCGAATTGGGCGCATTGTGCCAACCACCCGTGCGCAGGTGATCGTTCGCTACCTGGGCCGAAAGCTGCAGGTTCCCGAGCAGCGACTTGGCCGCATTCGCGGACCATTTCCAGTCGTCCCGCCCGTAGACGTCGTCATCGTCCTGGCGCGGGACCCAGGCGCCGCCGAAATTCGCGTAGGAGTTATCGCTGGAATTCTTGGAGGCATAATACTCGACCTCGAGCGAGAGGTAGTCCAGCTTGCCGAACGCAGGCAGGTTGAAGCCCACCATCACCGGAATGCGCTGCAGGATGTCATCGTATACGACGTCGTAGCTCTTGACCCCGATGATCGCGGCCTCGCCGTACAGGACCAGGTCCTGCTTACCGAAGGCCAGCGAACCGAGGCCGGACAAGCCGAAAAGAGCCTTGGGATCGGCGCTGAAGCGGGCCATCACCTTCGTGCCGGCCAGGGACCCGGTCACCGTGTCCCCCGTAGCCGGGTCCACGATGGAGCACTGTCCGTAGCTGCCGGTGCAGGCCAGCCCGGGGTTCGTGAGGTCGTCGTCGCGCGGGATCAGACGGTAGAAGTTCACGCCCGCCCCCAGTTCAAGGCCGGAAAGGACCTGATAGGACACTACGTCGATCACCGAAAGGTCATAGGCCGGACGCAATTCCTCCGACTTCACGATCAGGTCGTTGCGGAACCCTCCCTGATCGTAGCGGGCGAGGGCGCCGAAGACCGTGCCGAACCCCGACTCGAGGGCGCCGGGATAGACGTACCCGCGCATGAGGTACATGCCCAGATTCTTCGTATCGCGGTTATAGCCGTACCCGAAGCTTCCGGCTGTAAACTGGAAGCGTCCGGCCGAAAAAACCGAATCCGTATAGGTGATGCGGGCTTCGCCGACGTAAGGCACCCAGAACGGATACCAGAACTGGGCCACTTCCGCGCTGCCGCGGTTCAGGTGCACCCCCACCACGCCCAGAGCGAGGCCCGCCTCCCAGTGCGCGTCGGCCTTCGCCGTGACGCCTATCTGGGCGCCGGAGTTCTGCAGCCAGTTCTCGTCGTTGGCGCCCTGCAAGTCGGCCCCGATGTAACTCTCCTGAATCTTGCCGACCTGGGTCCAGCCGGCGCCGTGAACCTCCAGCCGCAAGTCTTCGGCATGCGAAACGGCCGCGGCGAAAGGCGCGAGCATGGCCGTGATAAAAATCGTGCGCGAATTCATGAACATCATCCTTGGCGTCCGCATCAGAAGGAGAAGCCTACGCGGCCCATCATGTACCAGTCTTTCTTGGCGGTCAAAACCGCCTGCGTGCCGCCGACGGCGTTCACGAAGGCGGTGCCAAGCTGGTTGGGCCGGTAATGGTCGTTGGCGATCTGGACGGTGAACTGGATATGCCGCGCGACCGTTTTTTGCGCGAAGACGGACCACTTGACGTTATCGGCCGTGGAATCCGCATAGCTGCCCGGGCTCACCGGAACGGGAGAGGGCGTGCCGAATCCCGGGTCCTGCCACGGCGCCACGATGGAGCGGGGATACCCGAGGTTGGCCAGGTCGTTGCGATACGGGGAGCCGTACCACTCGCCTTCGATGGAAAGCACGTCGAGGAGGCCGAAGGTGGGGATATTGAAGCCCAGCACCACGGGAATGCGCTCCCCGATCTTGTCGTAGTAGCTGCCGTAGTCCTTCACGCCGATGATGGCCGCTTCGCCGTACAGCTTCCAGTCCTGCGCGCTCGCCTTCCCGAGGGAGATGAACCGCTTCGGGTCGAAGCTGAACATCGCCATCAGCTTGGTTCCCTGATGGGTATAGAAAACCGTGTCTCCGGGGGCGGTCACTTCATAGGAGCCCGGAGAGGCCGTGCCCCCGCCCAGGCGCCCGGGGGTCTCCAGCGCGTTGCTGTGGGGAACCAGGCGGTAGAAATTCACGCCGGCCCCTACGTCCAGGGCGTCGAACAGGCGGTACTTGGCGACGTAGGCCAGGCTCCAGTCGAAGGTGGGCGGCAGCACGCGCTCGTTCACGAAGAGGAGATCCTGGCTGAAGTTGCCGAAGGCGTTGTGAACCTTGAGGCCCGTTTGCGTGCCGATGGTGGTGTCGGTCTCGAACTCGCGGAAGCCCGACATCAGCACGCCCGGATAGACCGGGCCGCGCAGAAGGTAGAGCCCGAGGTTCTTCACGTCCGGGTTATAATTGTAGGTGAAGGTGCCCGCGGTGATGGTGAGCCAGGGATTGTCCAGGCCCCCGGGCGCGTAGGTCAGGTTCGCCTGGGGAACGTAGGCCCGCCACATGGAGGTGTTGAACCATTCCGTGTAGTTGGTGGCCTCGCCCACGCTTCCGTAGGACTGGGTGATCTGGAAAACGCCCAGGCCGAAGGACGCGCGCCACTTCTCGCCGAGGTCGGCGTCGACCGTGAACTGTCCGCCCAGGCTTTGCATCGGGCTTCCGTTCACCGAATAAACGGTGAGCCCGTCGCCCAGTACCCGGTCCGAGGATTTCATGATGCGGCCGCGATCCGTCCATCCCTGGCCGTGCAGGCGGAAGGAAACGTCGTCCGCGGCGAGCACCGAGCCCGCACAGGCCACCAGGACGGCGGTGAAGAGAACAGTAACCCTCATGCGCTCAGGACCCTAAAAGAGGTGATTTTCGATTGGACCGGACTGAATGGATTCAGGTAAATCGGAGGTCTCGGAATTCCGAAGCCTCCGGTTCATCGCGTTCTTTACTTCGCCACCGAGTTGTAGCGGAGGGTCTGGGTGCCGAGCGTGGTCTTGACGCGCACGATCAGCATCCCCTGGTTGCGGGGCAGTTCGCGGCTGAGATTGCGGCCGGCGAAACCCGAATAACGCAGGACCTGGCGGCCTTTGAGGTCCGTGATGGTCACGACGTGATCGAGGTCGAGCGAGCCGTTCAGCATCCCGTTCACGATGCGGAAGCCGTGATCCATCTTGCGGTTGCCGCGCACCGAAGTGGCGATGTAGGTCGGCACGCCCAGCGAATCGAGTTCGCGCACCTTGATGTCCCCGTACCACGAGCCGCGTCCGCCGGCCGTGGCCAGGACGTAGCGCGTGCCGTTATGGATCTGGAACGCGAAAGGGTTCACGCGCTGGTAGGTGGCCACCTGCGAGGCCGACAGGCGCATGGAGTCCTGGATCACGGTGACCCACTTGGCGGTGTCGTTCACCAACTGCTTGCGGGTCAGGTTCGTGTCGGTCAGCGGGTAGTGCTTGCGGAAGAAGGTGAACATGCGGATCTTGTCGCCCTGCTCGGTCACGGTGGCCGGCTGGTTCGCGCTCAGGCCGCCGTAGTAGACCTGGCGGACCTGGTTCCAGCCCGACTGGTTCCACAGGCGCAGGTAGTCCGCCTGCACGCAGCCGGTCGAGGCGCAACCGATGTCCGCGGGGCCCAGGCCGGTGATCAGGTTCTGGCGGCTGGTGTTCTTGCTCCAGTCGTTGATGTCGGGGCTTCCCTGCGTGCCCGCGCCGCCGCCGCTGCCGGGGATGGTGATCGAGCTCACCGAATTGTAGCTCCAGGGGCGTCCGTTGCGGCCGCCGGGATAGCCCGCCTCACTGTAATAGCTGAAGACGCCGCAACCGGAGCTGCAATAATCCAGCACCATCTGGTTGGAGGCCACCGAGGTATTATTGCCTGTGCCCAAGATAGAGTAGCGATTGAACAAGCCGCCGTCGTTGCCGAACTGCGGCCACCACTCGAACATCACTTCATAGTGCGCGTAGCGCTTCTTGGTGGACAGGAGGCCCCCCACCTGGGCGCGCGACATGGCGTAGATGGCCCCGCGCACGGAGTCCACGCGGAAGATGCCGCCCGCCGTGCGATTTCCGCTGGAATGCGTGCTCAGGCAGTTTTGCCACCAGCCCTTGGAGGTCTTCCCGTCGAAAATCGTATAGAACCCGTTGGCGTCGGGGGCGCCCGCTACGGTGTCGATCTGGGCGGACGCGGAGGTATCCACGGAACAGGGGATCTCGGGACCGACCTGCGCCGACAAGCTGGGCTGCGCATACAGGAAACCCGCCGTCAGGGGCAGGGCGAACAAGGAAGTGAGAAGCAGGCGACGGATGTTCATGGTGAATCCTTTACGACTCAACGGCTTAAAATTAAGCCGAAGGATTCCGATGTTTATCCCGGAACCCTCTGTTTGTTCTGGTAATGTATGCCGAAATACCCAAAAATCAAGCGATTATTTAATGCTTTTTGGTACTTTTTCCGCAAAAATATGCACAGGCTGGATTCCGGATTTCAGCATTTCCAGCCCACTTTCGGACCGGCCTTAGAAGAAATAAGCGATCTTCGTCATCCAGTACCAGTCGCGGGGCCGGGAGAACAGGCCCTGCCATTCCGCGGGCGGGCTGGTGTACGTCCCCCCGGGGCGGGTATGGTCGTTGGCCACCTGGGCGCTCAGGCGCACGTGTCCGGCCAGCACGCGCGAGGCGTGCAGCGACCATTTGAGGTTGTCGCGGCGGGTGTCCACCGCGATGGCGCCCGCGTTGTTGACCGGAATCGGCGAGGGGAAGGCCGAAGTCGTGGCCTGAAAGCGTTTCAAATCGTCCTTGACGCGGCTGCCGTACCATTCGACCTCGAGCGAAAGGTGGTCGAGCGCGCGGAAGGCCGGCAGGTTGAAGCCTACCATCACGGGCATGCGCTGCCGCAGGTCCCCGTATAATTCCCGGTAGGCCTTGCGGCGGTCGAGGCCCAGCAGCGCGATCTCCCCGTACACCTTGAGATCCTCGGGCCCCAGCGCGGGCAGGCCGCCGAAGAGCTCCTTGACGTCGAATGCGGCGTTCGCCATGAGCTTGACGCCCCGGAACGACAGGAAGGTCGTGTCGGGAGCCCGCCCGCCCGCCGTGTCGGAAAAATCGACGTAGATGTTCGTGCGGCTGTAGGGGCCGTTGCCGAAGGGGTCTTCATCGCTTCCATCGTAGGCCAGCGTATCCGGATTGGTGATGCGGGAGTCGACGGGAAGGTAGTGATGGAGGTTGATGCCGGCGCCGAGGCGCAGCAGCCTGCCGTGCCGCCAGGTCGCGACATAGGCGGGGGAAAGATCGAACAGGGGGTAAAGCTCGACCTCGCTCGCCAGGATGAAATCGTGTTCCACCGGCCCCGTCGTGAGGCGGACCCGCGCGCCGAGGGTGTTGGCCAGCCCCTGCGCGTCGCGCGTCTCGAACCCCGAGACGAGGATGCCCGGATAGGCCGGGCCCCGCAACAGGTATAATCCGAGGTTCTTGGCGTCGGGGTTGTAGTTGTAGGGGAAATAGCCTCCGATGAGCGAGGGCCGGAGCGCCGACTCGCGCAGGAACGACCACGTTAGCGAGGCTTCCACGAAGTAGGGCGCATAAATCGTCGGGTTGCGGTCGTTGACCCCGATTCCCGCGTCGAGAAAATGACGCTCGACCACGCCCATGCCCGCCCTCATGCGCAGGGCCTCGGAAAACTTCGTTTCGATCGCCAGTTGCGCCGAGGTGGCGCGCATGAAGTTTCCGTCGTAGCGCTGGATCGAGGTATCGGCATGGACGATGCGACCCAACTGGAAGGAGCCTTCTCCGGTGAACCAGGTCTCGCGCGCGATCGCCACGTCCGGACCCCATCCAACGAGGCACAAGGCGGCGAGGGCCAGCGGGGGAAGCCGGCGGGGCGTGCGGGATTTCAGGGCAGCCTTCATGATGCGCGCCTAAAAAAATGAGGTCAACTTGAGCATCCAGTACCAGTCCCGCGGGGTCGTGAGAGCCTCCGCGTAGGTCGTCGATCCCAGATCGGGAGCCCCGAAGGTGCGCAGGTGATCGTTCGCCACCTGACCGGACAGGCGCAAGTTTCCACGAACGACCTTCGAAGCGTACAATGCCCATTTCCAATCGTCCCGCGCCGTGTTGATCGAGGCCGGACGCGGGAGCCACGACGACGAGGCCTCGGTCTTGCCGTAGTCGGTGTGATGCGGGGAGCGGTAGTACTCCACCTCGAGGGAAAACTTGTCCAGCCATCCGAAGGCGGGCAGGTTCACTCCCAGCATGACGGGGAGGCGCCGCGACCGGTCGTCGTAATACTTGGGGTAGTTCCTGAAACCCAGCAGGGCAGCCTCGCCGTAGAGGACGAGGTCCTGCGCGCCGAACCTCCACGGACCGCTTCCCGTGAAGCCCCAGGCGATTTTGGGATCGAAGCGGAAGCGCGCCATGGCCTTGATGCCCTGCAACCCTCCCGTCACCGTATCCACCATGGCCGTGCCGCCGGCGGTGTCCACGGCGATGGTATCGAGGATGACGCAGTTCTCGGTCGAAGTCAGGTCGGGCACCTGGGTATAGTTGCTGTAAAGGTTGTCGCAATTCTTTCCCGGCGCGGGATTGCGCGGGAGGGCGCGGTAGAAATTCACGCCCGCGCCGACCTGCAGGGAGGGCCGCGCCTGCCAAGTGACCACGTCCGCGAACGAGAGGTCGAAGTAGGGGCGCATGTCCGTTTCGGAAACGACCAGCACGTCGTTGGTGAGGCCCCCGCGCCCGAAGCGGAACAGGCCCCCGAAAATGTTGGCGCCGGCGGTGGCGTGCCGGGCCTCGAATCCCGAGAGCAGGAAACCGGGATAGACCGAGCCCCGCAGCAGATACAATCCCAGATCCTTGTTCTCGGGGCTGTAGCTGTAAGGGAAAAAGCCCAGCGAGGATTGCAGCCGGTTGTCCTTCACCGTATCCGTCCAGGTGACGCGCGCCTCTCCCACGAAGGAGGAGGTTACCGCGTACCAGTTGTTCGCCACGCTCACGTCCCCGCGGGCGTTGTGCCCGACGCCCATCCCGAGCCCGAAGGCTCCTTCCCAATGCGGACCGAAGCGTCCGGCGGCCGTCAGCGAGAGGCCCGCGGCCTGCTGCCAGTTGTCCTCGAAGTTGTTGTAAACCTGGTTTGAGGTCTTGTCGCTGCTGTGCTCGATGCGTCCGATCTGGGTCCACACGGCGCCGCGCAGCCGCACGGTTGAATCCAGGACCGGATGGCGCACCTGGGCGCCGGCGACGCCGAGGGGCGCCAGGAGCGCGAGGGCGGAAAGGGCGAGCGCGCGCATCAGAAGATATACCCCACGCGAAGCATGAAATACCAGTCGCGGGCGGTCGCGAACGCCTCGGCGAGCCCGCCCTCCTCGGCGATGCCCACCGACCGCACGGGCCGGGGAACGAAATGATCGCTGGCGACCTGGGCGGTGAAACGAACGTGGCCGGCCACGGTTTTCTCGGCGTACAGCGACCATTTCCAATCGTCCGCGGTCAAGTTCTGCACGTCGAAAGGCGTGCCCTTGACGTTCGTGCCGTCGGGCAGGTTTCCGTTTTCGTCGATGCCGTAGTCGCCGTAGGAAGTCGGAATCGGCGAGGGGAGCGGCGGCTGATTGTTGGGGATCGTCGGGATCACGCCGCGGTTGTTCAGGGAGTTGAACAACCCCAGCTTGCTGTAGTCGGCCCGGTACCGGGCGCCGTACCACTCCACTTCGGCGGAGAGCACGTCCAGCAACCCGAAGGTCGGGAGGTTGAATCCCACCATCACCGGAATGCGTTCCCGGATGTCGTCGTAAACGCTGCCGTAATCCTTGACCCCGATGATGGCCGCTTCCCCGTAAAGCTTCAGGTCCCCGGGGCCCAGGCGGGGCCACAAATCCTTGAACCCCAGTTTCTGCAAATCGACGGCGAACCGGGCCATGACCTTGATTCCCTGGTGCGTGTAGAACACCGTGTCGCCGGACGGCGTCACCTCGATGTAGCGCAAATCGTAGGGATGGTAGGAGGAGTCGGCCATCACGACGGAGTCGTTCTGGTACAGCGAGGGGAAGTTGTCGCGACGGAGGTTGGTGACCCCGTCCACGTTCGGTATCAGGTGGTAGAAGTTGACGCCTCCGCCGACCTCGAACGCGCCGACCTTGTATTTCGCGATGTACGCCAGGCTCCAGTCGAGGCTGGGCGGAACCTCGCGCTCCTGCGAAAGTATCAGGTCGTGCTCGAAGCCCCCCATTGCATGATGCGCCCACGCGCCCACGAGGTTGCCGTGCGATTCGTCGGTGTGGACATTGCCGAATCCCGACTGCAGAAACCCGGGATATACGGGCCCCCGAAGCAGGTAAAGCCCGAGGTTGCGCACATCCCGGTTATAGGTGTAACGAAACTGGCCCACCGTCAGGCTGAGGCTCGGGGCCGCGCGATCCCCGTGGAACCAGGTAAGCCGCGCCTCGGTGATGTAGTTTCGAAACACGCCCAGCGCGTTCAACTCGGTCTTTTCGTCGCCCAGGGAGTGATAGACCTGCACGCCGCCGAAACCGATCGCGGCTTCGAGATGCTCGTTGAAGGCGGCCAGGGCCGTGAACTGCGCGCCCATCCCCTGCATCCGGTTGCCGTCGACCCCCAGCGTCAGGGTATCGGTGACGTTCATGAGGCGCCCCGCCTCCGCCCACGCTTTTCCGTGGATCTCGAGCCGGGGTTCGGCGCCGGCGGGATCCGGAAGGACGCATGCGACACAAAACAACCCGGCCTGAACGGCCCGGAGGGTTTGACGCGCGCCTCGGGCGCGCACAAGTTCGCGGATCATGCGTGGAGCGTGTTCACGTTCGTGAGCGGAGGCCGGCGCGCCGGCCCGCCGATGCTTAAATACGGTTCATCCGCAGCCGGGAAACGCCGCGCGCGGTCCGGACCTCTATCAGGAGGATGCCCCGCGCGGATCCGGAAAGGCGGTAAGCCACGTCCTCGCCGCCGGGTCCGGAAAAGGTCTGCAGCGTTCGGCCCGCTACGTCCCGGACCGTCACGCGGTTTGGGCCGAGGATCGCGCCCGCGAGGACGCCGTCGGCGCGCAGGCCGAGACGGAAGCCTTGCATCCCTTCCCGAGCGTCCCCCGTGAGGGCGGTCGGGGGGATCGTGTCGCCCGTCTCCGACAGGGGTCGAATCTTGATGTTGCGGTACCAGGCGCCGCGGCCGGTGGTGTTCCAGCGGCTCGAGCCCTGATGGATCTGCAAACCGATGGGATTCGCCGGCGTGGCGGCGCTGCCTGAGGGCAAGATCGAATCCTTGTAGGTCGGCACCCAGGGTCCGGGGGTATCGGATACCTTGCGGATCCAAGACTGCATTTTCGTGCGCTGTCCCGCCGTGAGGCCGCCGAAGAACTTGATCCGCACCTGATTCCAGCCCGCCGTGTTCCAGACGGTCGTCCATTCCGCCGCGGTGCAGCCGGTGGTCGGGCAGCCGTAGGAAGCCGGGTTATTCTGGGAGGTGATGTTCGTCCATTGCGTCACGTTGGTGATCGCCGTGGCGGAATTGTTGAAGGTGTAGTAATCCACGTTGTGCGAGGCATAGCTGTTTTCGCCGTAGGCGCCGCCGATGCTGCTGCCGGTCAGGTAGTCGAGGGTGGTCTGGTAGCAGCGCCAATTCGCGGGAGTGCGGTTGAAGACGCCGGCGTCGCTTCCGAACGAGGCCCAGAATTCGAACTGCAGTTCGTAGTGGGTGTACGACTTGTTGGTGGTCAGCACGCTCCCCGAACCGTTCGCGTTCTGGAAGGAATAGATGGCCTGGTTGGTGGAATCGGCCATCCAGATGCCGCCGTTCACCTTGTCGGTGGCGTGCGAGCCGCCGCAGCCTTCCCACCAGCCTTTCAGGCTCTTGCCGTCGAAAATCGACACGAATCCCTGCGCGTCGGCCACCGCGGCGACCGTGTCCGGAAAACCGTTGACCATCGTGGCCGAGGCGGCGCACGGGTTGTTCACGCTCGGGATCCCGAGCACGGGTTGCGCTTGCAATCCGCCTGAAACCAGGACGGAAAGGGACAGCGCCAGGAAAAAAGGACGATTGGATTGCATTTGCATGACGGAAACTCCGGTAATTTCTTGCATAACCTAATGCCGTAGGCAGGTTCAAGGGGCTAAAATTCGAAAAAACTACTAGTGGGAAGCCCCTAAGGCCGGGGCGACCGAGTTGACATTTGCGCCCATTTCTGCTTTTATTACCGCGCTCCCCTATCGGAACATTTGACTTTATTTTTACCTCGTTTTTTTACCGTGGGCTCCTTGTTTTTGGGGCATTCGGCAAGGATTTCTCATGGAAAGCTCCAAGATTCGCAACGTCGCCATCATCGCGCACGTTGACCACGGCAAGACGACCCTCGTGGACGGCCTGCTCAAGCAAAGCGGAGCCTTCCGCGAAAACCAGGTGATCAGCGAACGCGTGATGGATTCCAACGACCAGGAGCGCGAGCGCGGCATCACGATTTTCTCGAAGAACGCCTCGGTGGTCTACAAGGACGTCCTGATCAACATCGTGGACACTCCCGGGCACGCCGACTTCGGCGGCCAGGTCGAGCGCGTGCTCGGCACGGTCGACGGCGCGCTGCTGATCGTGGACGCCTTCGAGGGCCCGATGGCGCAGACGCGCTTCGTGACGAAGAAGGCGCTGGAACTCGGGCTCACCGTATCCGTCGTCATCAACAAGATCGACCGCCCGGGCTGCGAGCCCGAAAAGGCGCTCGACAAGGTGTTCGATCTGTTCGTCGACCTCGGCGCCAGCGACGCGCAGCTCGACTTCAAGTACGTGTTCGCCGCGGGCCGCAACGGCACCAGCCGGCGCCGCATGGAAGATCCCGATTCCAACTTCGTGCCCATCTTCGACCTGATCGTGGACAGCATCCCCGCGCCGCAGGTCGGCACGGGCGACGCGCCCGTGCTCCAGATCACCAGCCTGGACTTCCAGGAGTTCCTGGGCCGCATGGCCGTGGGCCGCATCCGCCAGGGCAAGATCGTGCCGAACCAGATGGTCACGCACATCAACGCCCAAGGCGTCGCCAAGAAAGTGCGCGTCACCAAGATCCTGTACCCGGACGGCGTGAAGCTCAAGGAAATTCCCGTGGGCATCGCCGGCCAGATCGTCTCGCTGTGCGGCATCCCCGACTTCACCCTCGGCGACACGATCTCGGGGGAAGAAAACCCCGTCGCCATCGAGCGCATCCACGTGGACCCGCCGACGATCGCGATGCGTTTCTGGGTGAACGACTCTCCCTTCTGCGGCCTGGACGGCGGCAAGTTCCTCACGGCCAATCACATCGCCGAGCGCCTCGAGCGCGAAGCGATCTCGGACGTGGCCCTGCACGTGGAGAAACTCGACGACGGCGCCTACCGCGTGGCCGGCCGCGGGGTGCTGCATCTTTCGGTGATCATCGAGAAGATGCGCCGCGAAGGATATGAGTTCACGGTGGGCCGCCCGCGCGTGCTGACCCAGGAGATCGACGGCGTCGAGATGGAGCCGATCGAGACCATCACCATCCACGCGCCGCAGGAATACGCCGGCATGGTGATCGACGAGATCAACAAGCGCCGCGGCGAGATGCTCGACATGGGCATCGAGGGCGTGATGACCCGCGTGGTGTTCGACATCCCGGCGCGCGGCATCATCGGCCTGCGCACCCGCCTGCTCTCGCTGAGCAAGGGTTACGCGGTCTTCCAGCAGCTGTTCAAGGGCTACGAGCCGCTCAAGGGCCACATCGAGCAGCGCCCGACGGGCGCGCTGATCTCCAAGGAACGCGGTTCCGCGGCGGCCTATGCGCTATGGAAGCTCGAGGACCGCGGCGTGATGTTCATCGGCCACGGCGAGGAAGTTTATCCCGGCATGATCGTCGGCGAGAACAACCGCGCCGAGGACATGACCATCAACGTGATCAAGGGCAAGCAGCTGACCAACATGCGCACCACCTCGGCCGACGAGGCCACGACCCTGACGCCGCATCGCCAGATGTCGCTGGAAGAGTGCCTGGAGTTCGTGAACGACGACGAGGCCATCGAGTGCACGCCGAAGCACATGCGCCTGCGCAAGATCCATCTCGACGAGAACGCGCGCAAGCGCGCGGGCTGAGTCGGGTTTGACAACAAAAAAAGCGGCCGAAAGGCCGCTTTTTTTGTTTGATGCAAACGCACTTCGGTGCTTTCAGGCGCGCGCCTTCACACTACTTCAACTCTTCCAAAGCTTCCCACTCCGGAACGAGGGCCGTCCCCAGCCCCCTGGCCGAGTTGACGTCGCGCAGATCGAAGCCGCCGCCGTTTTCGCTTGGCGAGATGCGCACGCGCAGCTCTCCGGACGCGGTGGTCTCGTACAGCGCGGGGTGTGCCTCCAGCGCGGCGCGGCACTCGGCCTCGGTGAGAAACCCGGAAGGGCGGAGGTAATGATGCCCGTTGCGTTCGGCGTGCGGCAGCCCGATCGCCGCGGCGAGGCAGAGGTCTTGCTGCAGGGGATGCACCGGCACCGTGGTGAGGTCCTCGCAGGAGAAGATAAGGTTCTCGCGGCCGGCCGCGCGAGCCTTCGCGAGCGTCGCCAGGTGCCCGAGGGAGCGGAACAGGCCCTTGCAGGTCTTCGAGGACACGCCGCCGTAACCCAGCGCGAGGCCGCGCTGCAAGGCGTCGGCCTCTCCGTCGCTCTCGTCCAGGATGACGGGCCGGAAGGCCGAGACGCGGTCGATGGCCGCGGCGCAGGCCGGATCCAGCGCCTGGTCGCGCCGCACGGGCTGTTCGATCCACAAGGTGCGCTCCAGGAAATCCCGCAGGCCGGCGTGGGCGCCCGCTTCCTGAAGAAGGCCGTCGAGGAAGTCGGCGAAGGCCGCCATGGTGCCGAACTGCTCGTTGCCGTCGAGGGTGACGGCGTAGTCGATGCCCGCGGCCCGGACCACGGCCGCGATGCCGCGCAGGCGCGCGCGGCTTTCGGCCGGGTCGCCGTTGATCTTCACCTTGAGGTAGGCCGGCCGGTAGGTCGCGAGCACCTGCTCCAAAGTTTCGGGCAGGCCGTCGTTCAGGGGCGAGGCGACGTCCGCGGCGGTCAGGGGATCGGCCAGGCCCACGGTGTGGCGAAACGCGACGCGCTCCAGCGGCTTCGCGGGCAGCGCGTTCAGGATCTCTTCCGGAAGACCGAGCGCGCCGCGCAGGGCCTCGGCGAAGGGAACGCCGAGGGCGCGGCACAGGCCATCCACCAGCGCGGCCTCGACCAGCGCAGGCCCGAAACCCGCGGCCAGGGGGGCCTGCCCGCGCGCCACCAGGAGGTCGCGCACGGGCTCGGTGACGGCCTGGTGCAAGCCCCAGGCCGTGCCGGCTCCGGCGGCCTTGTACGCCTCGGCGGCCGCCCGCAGCGAGGCCAGCAAATCGGCCTCGTTGTCGGCCGCGGTCTTGCCGTCGCGCTTGTCGAACCACAGCGGCGGAATGCCCGACGCCGACACGCCCTCGAAGGAGGCGCCGCCGGCGAACTCCCATTCGGCCCGCACGTACACGAGCGGCATTTCGGTCATGCTGGCTTTGCCGAAGCGGAACGGGAAGCGGGTGCGTGCGAGGCGGCGGTACAAGCGAATGCCGCGGAGGCGAACCAGGGGGGTCGAAGAATTCATGGGGAGTCAAGATAGAAGCTCCCGCGGTTATTAACATTGCCTCATGCCTATACCGGGAGCCGTACTGGGACTGGATTTCGGCGAGCGCCGCATCGGGGTGGCCCTGTCCGACCCGGAACGCATGCTGGCGTCCGGATTGCTTACTGTGGACCGCAAAAAACAACCGGACTTCTGGAAGCCGCTCGGGGAAATCATCGCCTCGAAAAAAGTCACCGCCATCGTGGTGGGATACCCGCTGCGCACCGACGGGCTGCAAAAACCCGGAGACAAAACCGAGGCCGTGGACCGGTTCGTGAAAGACCTCGGGGAGCGGTTCGGGCTGCCCGTGCATCTCGAGGACGAGAGCTTCACCAGTTCCCTGGCGGCGGACAGCCTGCGGGGTCGCCAAGCGCGCGGCGCGCGCAACAAGACGCCCCGCGACTGGGCGCGGCAAAAGTCCGAAATCGACCGCGTGGCCGCCGCCTTCATCCTGCAGGATTGGCTCGACCGGGCGGAAGGGGCGGCGCGATGATGCATGTCTCGCCGTGCGCCTGGTACTGCTTCACCCTCGACGACCGCGACGGGTGGAAGGTGGAGGACGGCGCGCAGGAAACCTTGCTGAGCGCGCCGGACGGCAGCTGCGTGATCGAGATCACGGCGGCGCGGCGCGTGGGGCGCGCCGACGAAAGCGAGATCGCGAACATCCATGAACGCTACCTGCAGAACGAGGGCATCCAGCCGCTGAGAACGGCCGTCGCGGAAAACCCGTTCCGGATAGCGGCCTATGTCACCCGCGGGTTGGGGGTCGACGAGCGCGAGCACATCGTGTGCCACGCCTACTGGAAAAACTATTGCGCTTTTATCAAATACCGCGGGCGCCGCGAGAAAGACGTGGCCGGGCGCATCCAGGCCTTCTACGATCTGGTGGACAGCCTGCAGCCATTGGCGATCGACTAGGAACCGGAACCCGTTAGGGGGTACGGAACAGGGGTTCCCTGTCACCTGTTCCCTGTCACCAGTCCCCTACTTCCGGAACATGCTCAGATTCTTCTTGATGAAGACGCTTTGCTCGATAACCAAGGTCCGTTGCACGACCTCGTCGCATTGATACGGAAACATCAGGTTGGATAGGTCCGGGCAGCTCGGACAGTCGGTTGCCGCGGTGCGCAGGCAATAGTGCCGGCCTCCCGGCATGCGGATTTGCGGAAGGTTCATCGATTTGGAGAGCATGCGCTTGCTTAAGCCCAGGCAACTGTCCGTGCCGGCGAAGCCATCCGTGCGGTTGCTCAGATCGTCGTCGCCGCGCTGATCCAGCTCGGTGGAAGTGGTATGGCGAAGCCCGATGAAATGCCCCATTTCATGCGCGGCGGTGGTGGCGATCGCGCCGGCATCGGCGCCGTTTTGCACGCTGAGGACCACCTCGGAGCTTGCCAGGTCAAAGGCCTCGCGGGGAGCGAATCCCAGGATGACCTGGTTCGCATTGGACTGGCCGTCGATGGTGATTTTATTGACCAGATAGAGATAGACCGTGTTCGCCGCGCGCGCCCCGCCCGGCCAGATGGTGGCGTCCCCGAAGTCCACGGTGAAGGCCGGGGATGAGTGTTCGACGATCTGGTAGGAGGTGTCGAGGATGATGCCTTCATCCCGGTAGATGGCCGCCAGTTCCTTCAGAAAGTCGCGGGCGAACGTTTTCTTCGCGGTCGTGTCGCTTAGCCCTGCCAAGGTGCGGATCATCATCAGTCGCACCTTGAGGGTGTCCGGCAGCCCGGAATCGGCGGAAACCAGGCGCACTTTGGCGGGCCGGGCGGCGGGTCCGCCGATCGAGGACCGGAGCCGGGCCAGATAAAGGTTGGCGGCGGTCGCGGTGGAATCCCGCACCGTGTAGGTTCGGGTGCTGCCCTGAGAAGTATCTTCCACGTTTTTCCACAGGCTGTAGACGTTACCGGAGGCGCGGAACATCTGCAGATAATCTCCCGCGGCAGCCCCCTCGACTTTGAGCGAGTATCTCTTTCCCGGTTGCATGACGAAGTACACGCCCGCGTCGATCAAGGTGGGTGGCAGGGAGTCGTTGGCCGCCGCGTCGTTCACGTAGGCCCGCCTCTGGTCGGTGCCGTCGTCGGGCCCCAGGTCGAGGGCGCCGCACGCCGTCAGCAGCAGGGCGAGGGGCAACAGGAAGGCGGACTTTTCAAGGCGTTGTTTCATCGGCGCATCTCGGCTTTTAATTTCTCCCGGATCACTCCGAGACTGGCATTGTAGCGGCCCGACCGGAAATCCGGAAAGGTCCACGGGGTCGGTTCAAAATCGCCCCTAGAATATCCTAAAACCATGTCCGCCCAAACCCCTTCGCCCAAATAAATCTTGCGGGGCCCCGGCTTGAAGGAAGCCAGCACCAGCTTGTCGGGATCCAGGTAGCCTATGTCCAGGTTCCGGGTCCGCTTGCCTCCGAGACTCCGGGCTTCCTCCAGCGCGCGCGCGGCCGCCTTCCAGCGCGCAAGCTCTCCCGGGTCCGAAAGACCGCGAAAGGATGCGAATCCGCGATGCAAGGGGCCGCCCATTTCGGGAGCATAATACCCCCCGTCTTCAAAGGGCAGAAAGGGACCCCGGTAGTCGATGGAGCCGAAAAGCCGCTCGAGCGCGGCGCAGAGATCCGGCTCCCAGACGGGCTCCGGAGTCAATAGTGCCAGCACTTTCTTGCAGGCGGGGGCCGGCGGGATTTTTTTTTCGGGGGTCATCGGGGGCGTGTGAGGGGGTTTTAAACCCGGAAACGGTAGTATTTGCGGCGCGCGCGGACGGACCGGCGGCGGGATGCCGAAACTTAATTCCAATAATGACAGGGAGTTGCACGATCCGTTCCGGCGAAGAGCCCGCGCGGCGAGAACAGGCGGCATCATCCGCGACCCCTGTTCATGGGGCTTTCAGCGTTGTCGCCCCGGCAGAAACTTCGCGCCGCAAACGATCGGAAGACTTACATTATTTGGGCCGCAAGGCTGGGACCCGTTCCCACCACACATAACAAAGGATTCTGCATGGCAGACAAAAGCCTCACCCAAAGCGAAATCGTGACCCAGATCGCGACCGCCACCGAACTGACCAAGGTCCAGGTGCGTGGTTTCTTCGAAACCCTCTCCAAGCTCGCGTACAAGAACGCGAAGAACGGTTTCACCATTCCGGGTCTGGGCAAGCTCGTGCTCGTGAACCGCAAGGCTCGCGTCGGCCGCAACCCCGCCACGGGCGCGACGATCAAGATCCCCGCGAAGAAGGTCGTGAAGTTCCGCGTGGCCAAGGCCGCGAAGGACGCCATCGGCGGTCCCTCGAAGAAGAAGTAAGGTTCCCGGCGGGCTGGTCCCGCCATTCGACCTTGATCTGAAAAAAGGCGGGCTTCACGGCCCGCCTTTTTTTTGCCGCCGGACCGTAACGCCTGAAAACGTGACGGTGATCACGACGCAGTTCGGGCAAAGCGGCTACGTTCCGCGCATGGTTTCGTCCCCGAGGATCCGCGCCTGGAACGCCCTGCGCGACCACGCCGCGCTGCATCGCGGACTGTGGGTCGTCGCGCCCGTCTTCTGGGCCGCCTTCGCGGTCTTCCTCCACCCCGCCTGGGGCGCGGCGGGATTCGCGCTGCATGCCCTTCTATGCCTGCCGCGCGCCAAGGCCCCGGCGATCCTGCTCCTGCTGGCGGGCCCGCTGCTGGCGGCGTGGTTCGCGGCCCGCGAGCCCACTTTGTCCCTTCCCCCGCTCCCCTTCCACGCCCCCGTGACGCCGGATCCGCGCGGCGCTCCGGCGCGCGCCTTCACCGGAACCGTGGAGACCTTTCCCGCCCCCACGGCGCAAGGCTTTTCCTTTCTGCTCAAGACGCGGGCCCTGTCCTATCGCGTGCTGCTCGAATCGGGGGAAGCCCCCGCCTGGGGATCCACGGTGCGGCTCAAGGCCGTGCTCGAGGTCCCTTCCGCGCCGCCGAATCCGGGACAGCTGGACATGCGGCGCGTGCTCCGCGCGCAGGGCGCCTCGGCCATGCTGCGCGCGGAGTCCTGGGTGGAGACCGCCCCGCCTCCCGCGTGGAAACCGGCGCTCTTGCGCGCGCGGGCCACGCTGAACGCAAGCTTCGCGCGCCACGTTCCCCGCGCGGGCCTGCCCCTGCTGGAGGCCGCGCTTCTCAACAACGTGCGGAACGTCGCTCCCGAGACCCAGCAGGCCTTCCTGCGCAGCGGGATGCAGCACATCCTGGCGATCAGCGGGCAGCACATCGGCCTGCTCATCGCCTTTTTGCTTGCCCTCGCCCTGTGCATCCGCCTCCCGCGCAAGGCCGCGTTCGTGATCGCGGGGCTGCTGACCGCCGCCTACATCCCGCTGACGGGCGCGCCGGTCAGCGTCGTCCGCTCGGGATTGATGCTGGCCTGCCTCCTGCCCGGCGTGTTGCTGGAGCGCTCCTCGGCGGGCTTGCACGCCTTGTGCCTGACCGCCGCGCTCGACCTGTTGATCGACCCCTTCAACGTGCTGAACCTCGGTTTCCAGCTTTCCTACGGCGCCACCCTCGCGCTCATCCTGTGCTCCCGTCCCTCCGCGGCGCTCGCCCGGCGGCTGTTTCCGGGAGACCGCCTTCCCGGAAACACGGCGCGCGCGGTCTTCCAGATGATTTTTCTCAGCGTGATGGTGACGCTCTTCACCTACGCGCCGCTGGCCGCCTCGACGCACGCGCTCGCGCCGTGGGGCATTCTCGGCAACCTGCTCACGGTGCCGGTGAGCAGCGTGATGCTGGTCGGCGGGCTATGCGTGTGGAGCCTGGACCTGCTTCTGCCCGCTCCCCTGGATTTTTTGGCGGGCTGGGCCGGCGCGGTCACCGGGCTCTCGGCGGTGCTGCTCGAGGGCTGCGTGTTTTTCCTGGCGCGCCTCCCGGGAGCGCTGCGCCCCATCGCCGATGCGCCGGGACCTTGGCTGGCGGCCTTCGGCGCGCTCAACCTGACCGCGGTCGCGCTGCTGCGCGCGGAAAAATTCCGGCTGGGATGCGCTGTCGCCGCGGCGCTGGCCGCCGCCGAATCGGCCCGCCCTTTTTTATCGAAACCCGGTCCGGGGGAAGCGCGCCTGACCTTTCTCGCCGTGGGCCACGGGGACGCCGCCGTGCTGGAACTGCCCGGCGCCGTGCTGCTGATCGATGCCGGGGATTCGCCGCGCATCGCCGAGCAAATCCTCCTTCCCTTTCTGCGCCATCGCGGCATCACGCGTCTCGACGCCGTGCTGATCACGCACCCGGACCGCGACCATTATGGGGGGGCGGCCGCGTTGCTGGACGGCATCCCGGTCGGTTTCGTGCTCGGGCCTCCCGAGCCGGAGGAAAAATCCGCGTCATGGGATTGCCTGCGACGGCGGGCGAACGCGCGCGGCGTGGCCTGGAAGGAGGGCCGCGCCGGCCAGCGGGTCTACGCCGGGCCGGGCGTCGCGTTGTGGATGCTCGGTCCCGGGGAGTCGCTGGCCCATCCTTTAAGAGGAGGGAACAAGAACGACCGGTCGCTGGTGGCCTGGCTGCGGATCGACCGCGAACCGGGCGTGCTGTTCACCGGGGATATCGAGGCCGCGGGACAGCGCGCCCTGGCGGAAACCTGGCCGCTGTGGCGCGGCAGCTGGCTCAAGGCCCCGCATCACGGCAGCGACCGGACCACCTTGCCCTGTTTCAACGCCGCGGCGGCCGCTCCCCGCGCGGTGATTTCCTGCGGCGGACGTCGCGGCTTTCCGGGCCCGCGCACCTTCCGGGAACTGCGCGCGGCGGGCGGGCGCGTCCAGATCACGAAGCGCGAGGGTGCCGTCATTTGGGAGTTTTCCGGGAGGTTCCCGCAGGTGTTCGGCGCGGCAGAACGGTTTTTAGGTTTGGGAGCATTCCACGCCGGTCGCCATAAGGGTAAATAAGAGGCATGAAACAGGTTTCGGTTTAAAAGATGACTGCCCCCGGCCACCCGGTCTCGGTTTTCCAGTTCCTGGACGCGCGCAAGTTTATGGCTGCGGCGTTCGAATTCGAGAAGGCCCGGAACCCCGTCTTTTCCCACCGCTATGTGGCCATGGGAATCGGCGCTAAATCTTCGGGATTTTTCAAGGACGTTCTGAACGGCCGCATCCGCCTGAGCCCCGCCCGCGCCATGAAGGTCGCGCGTATCTTCAAGCTCTCCAAGGAGGAGACGGATTATTTCGAGACGCTGGTCTTGTTCACCCAGGCCGAGACGGCCGAGGAAAAGGAGCATTACCTCGCGAAGATGACGGGCGGCCCGCTCGCGCGCCGCCACATCGTCCTGGAGGCCTTTCAACTGGAGTATTTCAAGCATTGGCATTACGCGGCGGTGCGGGAGATGCTGGCCATCCACGACTTTCAGGGAGACTACACGCGCCTGGCGGCGCTGCTGGAGCCCCCCATCACGCCGGAAGAAGCCATGGACGCGGTGCAGCTGCTGCTAAAGCTCAAGCTGATCCGCAAGAACGCGCAGGGCCGCCTGAAGCGCGCGGACAAGGTGGTCAGCTCGGGCGCCCAAAGCGATCCCGAACGGATCAAGCCCGCGATCCGCGACAACCTGGCGCTCGCGCAACGCGCCCTCGACGCCTACCCCGCAGCCGTCCGCCCCTTCTCCTACCTCACCCTGAGCGTTTCCGAAACCTCGCTGGTTCCCATCCGCGAAAAACTCGGCCGCCTGCGCCAGGAGCTTTTGGAAATCGTCGCCGCCGACCAGCAAGTCGACCGGCTCTATCAGGTAAACTTCCAGATGTTCCCGCTTTCCAAATCCATGACGACCGTGAAACCCACTAAAACGGGAAAAGCTCCATGAAATTCCGCGGCTTACTGCTTGTGCCCCTCATGGCCTGTTTCCTGTTCCTGGGCAGTTGCGAATTCGGCTGGGCTCCGGGCGACGGCGGCGGGGGAACCGAAGGCCAGGGGGTTTCCTTGTCGGGCCGCCTCGTCACGGGAACGGGCGCGCCGCTGGCCGGCGCGATGGTTCGGATTTACCCGGTGGACTCCGCCGCGGTGGCCAAGGGCGCCGCCGAACTTTCGCAACTCGCCGCCTCGGCCAAGGCCGAATCCCTCCAGACGGACGCGAACGGAAAGTTCGTCTTTTCCTCGCTCGAGAAAGGCACCTACGACCTGATCGCCACGGGCCGTCAAGGCGAGCAGTCCTTTTCCTTTATCCGCCGGAACCTGATCCTGGATAAAAACACCAACCTGGGCACCGATACCGTCCAAGCTTCGGGAAGCCTGCTTCTGCAAGTGCGCGTGGCGGGAGGCGGCCTGGTGGCCGGGGCCGTCTGCGAGATTTCCGGGACCCCGTGGACCGTTTACAGCAACGATCAGGGAGAATGCACCTTCACGGGAGTGCCGCCGGGAACCTTCCGGGTCACGGTTCGGCACATTTCCTATCCCGGCGGCATGTCCCCCGACATTACCGTGATCTCCGGAGGACAGGCCAACGGCGGCACGGTCGAATTGGGAGAAGAGCCCGATCCCGGTCCGGGACCGGGGCCCGGGCCAGGGCCCGGACCGGGCCCCGTGGACCCGCCCGATTCCGGGGCGGCCGGGACGCATTTCGCGTCGTTGCCTTCAACCGTGGCGCATTGGACGTTCAACGCCTACGAAACAGGCGCGATCCGGGACCAAAAAAACGGCTTCCATCTTACGCCTTCCGCCACGGGGGCCATTCCGGTCGCGGCCTCCCCCTTCGGCTCCGCCGCCGTCTTCGAAGGCACGTCCAAACGTTTCAGCCTGCCTTACAACGACAGCCTCAACATCGGAAGCACCGGCAGGCTTACCTACGAGGCGCGCATTTTCATGACCCAGTACCCCGCCACCTCGAACTGGAAAAGCCGGGTCGCGCTCGTGGGCATGTACGCGGGCATCCAGATGCAGGTGCATTCCGACGGCTCGCTTTACATGAAGGCCCAGAAAATGACCCCCTCCGCCACCTGGTACGATACCTTGCATACGGCTCCGGGGACTGTGCCCCTGAACCGTTGGGTGAACGTGGCCATCGCGGTGGACACGACCGTGACGCCCAAGCAGGTTTATGCCTACGTCGACGGAGCGCCGGTCCAGATGTACGGTACCGCCACCGGGAATTCATTCCGGATCTATTCCGCGCCGTTTACGATCGGCGGCGATTCCCAGGACAACCAGACCTTCAACGGGAAGATCGACGAGGTCCGCGTTTCGAACGCCCTTGTCCTGGGACCGGGGCTTCCGCTCACCCCGCTCATGCCACCGTCGGATTCGGTGACGCCGGGGCCCTCGAGCCCGGGCCTGCAGGCCAGCCAGGACACGCACGTCTGGGGCCCCTCGCCGGCCGGATCGGCGATCGCCAACACCAACGACAACCTGGGCAAGGCGGCCCACTTCTGCATCGGCGCCTACGACGTCAGCACCGTCCACCGCGGGCTGGTGCGCTTCGACATTCCCGCCGGAACCACGAGCGCCGGCATCACCAAGGCCACCCTCGTCCTGCATGTGCGCAACTGGCTTTCCAAGAACGTGCATACCGGAAATTTCCGCATCGACGCCCACCGCCTGCTCAAGGACTGGAAAGACGGAACGGGAACGGAGCTCGGCACGAAAAACTCCGCTAGCGTGGACGGCGCCACGGGCCGGGAGCGCTTCTGGGGAACGCAAAACGGCAGCGAGGACTGGAGCAGCCTGTTCATCGGCATCAACGGCACCGACGCGACGGCGACGCCCGCGGGAACCGATACCCGGCCGGTCGGGTACATGGGCGCCTGGACGATCGACATCACCGACCTGGCGAAGTTCTGGGCCGACAACCCGTCGCAGAACTTCGGGGTCGTGCTGACCACCGACATGCCCGTCTCGGATCCCCTGGTCGTGGACCTCCCGCACTTCCACGCGCGCGACGCGGCGGTGGCGGACTCGTTGAAACCCCGCTTGGTCCTGGAATAGCCCCGGAAACCCGGTTTTTCGAACGTTCGGATTTTTCGAACGATTTTTCGGGAAAATTTCGCCGCGCGCGCGCTCCGGGGAACTAAATAAGGGGAAAACGTTCCCTTTTTCGGTCCGGCATGTCGAACACCTCACGCATCTCCGTTTTCCAATATCTCGATGCGCGGGAGTTTCTGGAGCATCTCTACGCCCAGGAAAAGCGGACCAACCCCGCCATGTCGCACCGCTTCATCGCGAAGGCGATGAACGCCCGCTCCTCCAGTTTCTTCAAGGACGTGCTGTCGGCCCGGATCCGCGTCAGCCCCTCGCGGGCGCGCGCCTTCTCGAAGCTGTTCAAGCTGGACGCCCGGGAGGCGGAATACTTCGACAACCTGGTCTTGTACACCCAGGCGGAGACCCACGAGGAAAAAAAACAGTGGCTCAAAAAGCTCGTGAAGGAGCTTCCCCCCGGCAGCCGGACCTTGCTGAAATCGTTCCAGATGGAATATTTCAAAAAATGGTACTACGCCGCGGTCCGCGAGCTGTTCGCGCTGGAGGATTTCGCCGGCGATCCCGAGCGCCTCGCCCGCACGCTGCGCCCGCCCATCAAGCCGTCGGAGGCGCGGGACGCGATCAGCCTGCTGATCCGCCTCAAGCTGATCCGGAAGACTTCCCAGGGAGGCTACCGGAAGGTCGACAGCGTGGTGAGCTCCGGCTATGACCCCGATCCCGCCGTGATGCGCGGCGTGATCGCCGACAATCTCGAACTGGGACGCCGCGCCCTGGACGCCTACCCGCCGAAGACCCGGCCCTTTTCCTACCTCACCCTCAGCGTTTCGGAAACGTCCTTCGAAAGGATCCGGGACAAGATCCGGACTTTCCGGAAGGAACTGCTGGAAATCGCGGTGGAGGAAGGGCAGGCCGACCGGCTCTATCAAATGAACCTGCAGTTTTTTCCGTTATCCGAAACCGTCAAGCGGGGCAAAAAAAAATGAAACGCTTGTTTTTACTGGGGCTCCTCGCGCTCGGCGGGTGCCTGTTCAGCGCCCCGCCGGGGGGCACGGAAGGCGAGGGCCTGACCGGAATTCTCGTGGACACGCGCGGCGTAGGCGTGGCCAACGTCCGCATGCGGCTTTATCCCGAGAACGCGCCTTCCCTGGGCAAGGGAGAAACGCACCACGACTCCGCGCATCGCGACTCCGCGATGACCAACGCCAAGGGGCGCTTCGACTTCCCGCACGTGGCGAAGGGGCGCTACAAGCTCGCGGCTTTGCTGCGGCGCGGCGATACGACCCTGGCGCTGTACGTCCGGGGCATCGTCTACGACGGGGGGCGCCGGGACATCGGCAACGCGGCCCTGGAACTCACCGGCGGGATCCGGCTCCATCTCCAGACCGGCGACGCCTCCGCGCCGCCGCCGGGAACGCAGTGCGGCGTGCCCGAGAGCCCTTTCCAGGGGGGCGTGACCGATTCCGGCGATTGCGTGGTCACCGGCTTGCCCTCCGGCGAATTCCAGATCGAGATTTCCGCTCCCGGTTATCACCCCGCGCTTTCGGACGCGTTGACGGTGCTCCCGGGAACCGTCTCCGAGGCCGGATCCGTGGACCTCACCCTTTCGACGCAGCCGTACATCCCGGTGGGCCGGCATTTCCCCACGCTTTCCTCCACGATCGCCTTGTGGACTTTCAACGCCTATGCGACGGGCGCGGGAAACCGCTTCGACGATCAGGGGCCCGGCGGCTTTACCTTGTCGGGAAGCGTCCGCAGCGCCCTCGAACCCTCGCCGAAGGGCTCCGCCCTCATCTTCAACAGCGGAGGCGAAAAGTTCTCCACGAGCGCCGACACGGCCTTCGTTCCGGCGAGCCGCAGGATCACGCTCGAGGCGCGCGTGCGGCTATCCTCCTACCCCAACCCCTCGAACACCGAAGCCTCGGGACTCGTCGTGGGCCTTAAGGACGGCATTCGGCTTCTGATCGACGCCGACGGCGCGCTCCGGCTAGCGGGTCCCCAGACCGGGGTCGCGACGACGGATGGCGCGCCGGGCTGGGTGGAGGATGCCAGCGCCTACAGCGCGTCCAACCTGGTTCCCCTGAACCAGTGGGTGACCTTGGCCGTGGCGGTCGATCTCGATCCCTCGGGGTCACAGTCCTATGGTTATCTGAACGGCGTGCCGGTGCAGCTTTACCGCAAGGGCGGGCCCTTCGCCGTGGCGGCCAAGCCGGCGTCCTCGATCGTCACCGTGGGCAACGACGCCGTCCGCAACCAATCCTTCAACGGACAGGTGGACGAGGTCCGGCTTTCGAACGCCCTGGTGCTGGGACCGGGCCTGCCGCTGATCCGCTTGCCCGAAGACTCGATCGTCGCGCTCCCGGGGGTCTCCCATTTCGGCAGGACCGCTTCGACGGTCGCCTTGTGGACCTTTGATTCGAAGGGCGGAAACCTGTTCGCCGACTCGAGCGGCAACGGTCATTCCCTGGCCGCCCCCGCGGCCGCGACGCTTTCTCCCTCCCCGCACGGAAACGCGGTCGTCTTCAACGGATCCATCCTCACGACAACCGACACGGCCCTGATGCTCGCCGGCCACGATCTGCTCACCTACGAAGCGCGCATCTGGCTGGACGCGTACCCTCCTTCCTCTTCGTTCAACCATGTGGCTCACGTCCTCGGGAATTACGGGGGGCTGGAACTTTTCATCGGGGACAACGGCCGCATTCAGGTGGTCGCGCAAAAGGGGCCCCTGCCCGACTGGCAATGGTACGGGGGCGAAACCTCGCCCGGCACCGTGCCCCTGGAAAAATGGGTTAACATCGCCGTGGCGGCCGACAAGCAAAACGGGGTCGTGTACGTCTACGTGGACGGCTCCCCCGTTCAGTTCTATGACGTGGCCGTAACGCCGGGAACGATTTTGCGGAGCTATGCCGAGACGCCCTTCTCCATCGGCGCGAATACCCAGGACGGGCAGTACTTCCCGGGCAAGATCGACGAGGTGCGGGTCTCCGAGGGCTTGGTGCTCGGGGCGGGCCTTCCCGTTTTCGCCCACCCCCTGATGGTCTGGTCCGAAAGCCTGACGCCCGCGACCACGCCCGCCCCGTTGAGCCCCCCCTATGAAACCGCGATCCAGCAGCCCTTCAATCTGGAATGGAGCGCCGTTTCCGGCGCCGGCCTGTACCATGTGCAAATCGCCGCCGACTCTACCTTCGCCTCGCCCCTCGTCAACGATTCCCTGGTGACTTCGAATAACTGGACGATGACCACGCTTCCGGTCAACCAGGACTACTACTGGCGCGTGCGCGCGAGAAACGGCTTGGGCGCGAGCGCCTATACGGCTCCCCAATTTTTTACGGTACTCCGGGGGGGAGGATTAGGCGGTGGCGCGCAATAAGCCTGGGATAAAGGGAAGGTAGGCCGGGAACGTGGCCGCGAAAACGCAGGGGAGAGAGGGAACGGAACGGAGGAAACTCCGTTCCGTTTTTCTTTGAGGGGCCGCCTTCCCCGAAAACGGGGAAAATTCACAAACGTTTGAATTTTTCAAACGTTTTTTCCCGCGGGGGGCGCGCCCGGGATCCCGACGGGGGTTAAATAAGGTCATACACTTACCGGTACCGCCATGCGACAGTCATCCGTCTCCTCTCCCGTCTCCGTCTTCCAGTTCCTGGACGCGCGGGATTTTCTACGGCAGGCCTATGATGCCGAAAAGCGCCTGAACAAGGATTTCTCCCAACGCTACATCGCCAAGGCGATGGGCGCGGGATCCTCCAGCTTTTTCAAGGACGTTCTCGCCGGTCGCGCGCGCTTAAGCCCGCCGCGGGTGGCGAAATTCGCCAAGATGTTTCGCCTGTCCCCCAAGGAAACCGAATATTTCGAAAACCTCGTGCTGTTCACCCAGGCGGAGAACGAGGCGGAAAAAGACCGCCTCCTGAAAAAACTTTCGGGGGATAGTTCCAGCGGGGGCTACGCCATTCTCGAAGCCTTCCAGATGGAGTATCTGAAGAAGTGGCATTACGCGGCCGTGCGCGAGCTGCTCGCCTTCACCGACTTCCGCGACGAATACGAGGAACTGGGCAAAAAACTGGACCCGCCCATCACGGAGGCCGAGGCCAAGAACGCGATCCAGGTGCTGCTCAAGCTGAAACTGATCCGCAAGAACGCCCAAGGCTTTCTCGAGAAGGTGGACAAGGTGGTCAGCACGGGAATTTCGTCGGCCCAGGTGGCCGCCTTCAAGCCGGGCATCCGCGCCAACCTGGAACTCGCCGGGCGGGCGCTGGATGAATTTCCGGCGAAGATCCGCCCCTACTCCTACCTGACGCTCAGCGTGTCGGAAGAATCCTTCCTCCAGATCCGCGATATCCTGCGGGCCACCCGGCGGCAGATTCTCGACCTCGTCGCCCGCGACCCTGCCGTGGACCGCCTTTATCAATTGAACATGCAGCTGTTCCCGCTTTCCAAAACCGTCAAACGGAGAAAATCATGAAGCTCTGGAAAACCCTCGCCGGCCTGACGGCCTTCGCCTTGATGGTGAGTTGTGATCTGGGAACCCCTCCGATCGGTTCCGGCGGCGGAACCGAAGTCGAAGGCGTGATCGTGGACCAGCATGGGGCGCCCGCCGCGAACATCTGGGTCCGGGTCTACCCCGACACGAGCCTGTCCCTGTCGAAGGGAGCCGACGTCAACGCGACCTTCCTTGCCATTCGCGATTCGGCCCGCACCAACTCCAGCGGGGCCTTCAAGTTTCCCAACCTGCCCAGCGGGACCTACAATCTCGTCGCTTGGTTCAAACGAAACGATACGACGATGACCTTGTTCCGCCGCAGCATCGTGGTCAACGGGAACCTGAACCTGGGAACGGACACGTTGCGCGCGGCCGGGAGCCTGAAGCTCAAGGTCTCGATACAAGGAACCTCGATCAGCGGGGCCGTGTGCCAGATAGCGGGAAGCCCCTTCCTGGCCGTAAGCGACCTGGAGGGACATTGCACGCTCACGGGGCTGCCGCCGGGAGTGTACCATGTTTCGGTGAACGTGGAGGGGCTGCCGCAAGGCACCACCGGACCGATCGCGGTCGTGTCCCTGCAGGTCACGCCCGCGGGAACGCTGAACCTGGTGTGGGTGGCCCCCGGCCCTCCCTTGACGCCCCCGGTGCTCACGGCTCCCGCCCATAACGGCGAGGCCCGCGACATCGCCACGCTTTCCTGGAACGCCGTCGCGGCGGCGACTTCCTACGACGTGCAGGCCTCGACCGATTCCTCGTTCTCCACCTTGATCGTCAACGACACCGCCCGCGTCGGGCTCAGCCGCGCCTTCACGGTCACGAACGGAGCCGTCTACCACTGGCGCGTCCGCGCCCGAAACAGCATCAGCCTCAGCAACTGGTCCCCCGTCCGGAGGTTCACGGGCAAATCGACTCCCCTCGATTGCATCATCGCCGCCAGCGAAGCGCCGGTATTGATTTCCCCCGCCCACCTGGCGAAACTAGCGAATCCCGTCGCGCTTTCGTGGGGCGCCACCTGCGGCGCGGCCGGCTATCGCGTGCAAGTGGGCAAGGATTCCGCCTTCAACAGCCTGGCCTATCAAAACGACTCGGTCTCCGCCCTGACGGTATCCGTCGCGCTTTCGGGATCCTTCACCTACCACTGGCGCGTAAGCGCGAAGCTCTCGACGGGCGCCTGGGCGGCCTGGTCGCCGGCGCGCATCTTCCAGACCGACAGCAGCGCGGCGCTCGCCAAGCCCGTCCTGGTGTCCCCGGCGAACGGCGCCTCGGGACTGTCCACAGTGACCTTGTCCTGGAGCAGTACGGTCTCCGGGGCGAACGCCTACGTCGTGCAGGTGGCCACCGATTCGATGTTCAACAACCTCGTGCGCGCCGACACCCAAACCACGATGACGCTGTCGACGGTGGCAACCAGGACCTACACCAACCTCGATTTCAGCAAAACGTATTACTGGCGCGTGTTCGCCTTGGGCTCCAATGGCACCTCGGTCTCGGAAAAGCGCCGGTTCACCACGGCCCCCTTCGTGGACGTGGTGCTGCTCAGCCCTCCGCTGCTGACGGCTCCCGCCGATTCCGCGATGAACCTCGCCCGCGTGCCCACTTTCTCCTGGGGTGCGGTCACGGGAGCGGCCTACTACCACATTCAAGTCTCCACCGTTTCCTCCTTCGCCACGGTGGCGTTCAGCGACTCTATGGTGACGGGAACGAGCAAGACCGGATATACCCTAAACACGGGCACGCGTTATTACTGGCGGGTACGGGCCAAGTCCTCGTCCACGGAGACGGGCGCTTGGTCGACTGTGCGCATGTTGCTCACGGAGTACCCCGTGGACACGCCGAACGAAGCGCCCTGGTTGATGTCCCCGGCCGACTCCACCACGAACTCAAATGTGGTTCCCGTATTCGCCTGGGCTCCCGTCTCCGGAGCCGCCTATTATCACCTGCAAATCGCCCGCACTGCCAATTTCACCAGCCTGGTGTTCTCGGATTCGGCCTTCACGGGGTTCAGCAAGACCGGCATCACGCTGCTCTCCAATACCCGCTACTATTGGCGGGTACGCGCCAAATACGACTTGACCCAGGCGAGCGCCGGGCCCTGGTCCCCGGCCTACACGCTGACGACCGAAGGCTCCACCCCGGCCCCGTCCAGCGATTGGGATACGCGCGCCTCCGGCACCACGGTCGGCCTGTATGCCGTGGCCTCGCGGCCTTCGGATAGCCTGGTCGTGGCGGTCGGGGACGGGGGGGCGATCCTTACCTCGTTGGACAAGAATACCTGGACGGCGCGTTCCTCGCCCGTAGCGGCCCGTTTGAACGGCGTCACTTGGGGCGCCAACCAGTTCGTGGCCGTGGGGAACGGCGGTATCGTTCTCACCTCTTCCAACGGAACCACCTGGACAGCGCGCACCACCGGCGTAACGGCGAACCTGTATTCCGTGATCCGGGACAGCGCCTACTTCGTCGCGGTGGGAGCCGGCGGTACCATTCTTTATTCGCTGGATGGAAGCACCTGGCAGGCGCAAGCCTCGGGCACGACCAACGCGCTTTACTTCATCACCTCGGGAGCGGGCAAGCTGGTGGTGGGGGGTGCGAACGGGACGCTGCGGACCTCGTCGGCCAGCACGATCCCGGGAGCGAGCTGGACGGGCGTGGCGTCCTCGACGACGAATGGCCTGCATGCGGGCGCCTGGAGCGGCACCCAGCTCGTCGTGGTCGGGGCCGCCGGCGTGATCATAAGCTCGGCCAACGCGTCCACCTGGACCCAGCGGGCAAGCGGGACTAGTCAGAGCCTGAACGGGATTTCCGGAAGCGGCGGCAGCTTCAAGGCCGTGGGAGCCAACGGTGTCATCCTGGCATCCGTCAACGGGACCACGTGGACCTCGGAGACCAGCCCCGCCACCTCGGCCTTGTACGCCATCACCCGGGTAAAGTCGCAGTGGGTGGCGGTCGGCATCGGCGGGACGATCGTGACATCGTATTAAGGGATTTAGAGGAGAGAGCGGAAGAGAAAGGCTGGGGAGAGAGGTCAAAATCCAGGGAGAGAGGAGCCCCAGGGGTGGGGCTTCGCTCGAGAAAAAGGACGGGGGCGACCCCGTCCTTTTTTTTATGACCGCGCCCTAAACCGTCTTCATCAGGACCTTGGAGTTGCGCGCCGGGTTCCAGCTGCGCTTGCGCGCGGGCGGGAGCTGCGACACGGACACTTCCTTGAACCCCAGCCGCAAAAAGAAGTCGCTGGTCTGCGTCGTGAGCAGGAACACCTTGCGCAGGCCGGCCTTGCGGGCCTTCTGCAGCAGGTAGTTGACGATCTTGCCGCCCGTTCCCCGGTCGGCGTAGGCGGGATCGACCACGAGGGCGAGCAGTTCCGCGGCGCCCGGGCCCTTTTTATCGGTGAGGGGCTTGAGCGCGCCGCAGCCGTGCAGCACGTCGTCGATTTTATAAACCGTATAGTGCTCCAGGTCGCGCGCGATGTCAGCCGGGCCGCGCTGCACGAGCACGCCCGCGTCCACGTAGGGCTGCATGATGCGCAGGATCTCGGGGATGTCCGCCGACTGGGCCGGGTGGATGTGGTCGTACCCGTCCTGGTAGAACATGGTTCCCTGACCCGCGCTGCTGAACACTTCCTGAAGCAGGATTCCGTCCCGGGCGCCGCTGACCACGTGCACGCGCTCCACGCCCCCCTCGAGGGCGCGCAGCGCCAGCGCCACCTGTTCCCGCGCCGCGGGCGCCAGGGCCTTCGGGAAGTCCTTCAAGAGGGCCTCGCCCTCGCGCCGGTCGAGGTTGGAGAAATAGCCCGACCGGATCTCGCCGGATTCGGCGAAGGGGCATTCCTTCACGACGGGGATGCCCGGCTGGCTCCCGACGAAGAACAGCTTGGTCGCCCGCAGCGCCTGCGCCACCGCGACGGCCAGTTCGCTGCTGTTCAGGTTGTAGTCCTGCCCGACGCTGTTCCACCCTATGTTGGACACGATCGGGATCAGGCCGTCGTCCATCATGCCCCGCATGAGGTCGTCGTTGATCTTCTCCACCCGCCCGGTGCGCTGGTAGTCGACCCCCTTGAGCACGCCCATCGCGCGCGCGCGCACCCAGTTCCCCACCACGCCGTGCGCCTCGTTCTCCGAAAGCAGAGAGAGGAGCGCGTTGGAAATGTTGGATGCGCCGAGCTTGACCAGCGGCATCGCCTCGGCGGTCGTGAGGCGCACGCCCCCGACGGCCTTCGACTTCACCTTGTACCGTTCCAGCATGGTATCGATCGAGGTCTTCGCGCCGGGGACCAGCACGATGCGGATCCCGGTCTGGTGCAGCAGCACGATGTCGCGCACCAGCAGCGAGAACAACGGAAGCCCCATCAGGGCGTCCTCGATCTTGATGACGAAGACCTGGTTGTTATAGCGGCGCAGGTAGCCGAACACCTCGCGGATGGCCTGGATGGAGCCTTCGGCCCGGGCCGGCGACGGCGCTGCTTTCGGGGCGGCCTTCAGGGTCGCTTTCACGGATGTTTTCGGGGCTGCTTTCGCGGGCGCTTTGCCGGCGGGTTGATTCGTCCGCTTGGCGGACTCATGTCTGCGGCTTTGCTTCACGGTTTTCATGCGACTCCCACTCCCGCGGTCATGCCCGCCTGGGCTCCGGCGGTCGTTCCCAGGACGTACCGGAAAAAGGCGAGCTGGTATTCAAGAACGGGCCCGAGGGCCCCGAACCCCGGTTTGGCGAACTCTTCGCCCCACCGCGGGAAGAACGCCTGGGAATAGACGGCCGCCTCGGGCTTCAGCCCCAGCGTGCCGGGGTGAAAGAACACCGTGCGGATTTCTCCGCCCGGAAGCACCTCGCACACCTCGGTTTCCTTGTGCAAAACAAGGTCCGGCGTGCCGTGGTTTCCCAGCACGATCTTGGCCGCCATTCCCCGCCCGGCGAAATGATCGGCGAGGCGCGCGAGGTAGTTCTTGTGCGAAATGCCCAGCACCACCGGCTTGTCCGTCCAGGGATTGAACAACTTTTCGGCGGTGTGCAGGCACGAACGGAAGCCCAACTCCCGCCGGATCTTCCGGAGGGAGCGCAGGCGCGGGGCCAAGTCGTAAGCCTCCACGGGAAAGAGCAGCGCGGGCGCATGGGGCGAATCGCAGCAGGAAGCGTCGTGCGGCCCCCCGGCCGCGCCCAGGAGCGCCCAGGAGGCGTCCCAGGATTCCCGATTGTCCGACAGCACCGGTTCGCTCCGCACCACCCCGATGGAAACGCCTTCGGCCGCCAGGAAAGCCGCCGCCAGCAGGGAGGCGTACCCCCCCTTGCGCGGCGTGTCGGAGGCGAGGTTCAAGGTGAACCCGCCGGCCGGCAGCGCGGGAAGCGCGGCGGGTTGCTCCGCCAGCAGGCAATCCATCAACCCCTCCAGTTCGCCTTGGGAGAGTTCGTTGATCCTCAGGGCCTGCAGAAAGGCGCCCGCCTGGGCGTCGGTGAACGCGCCTTCCAGCAGCAAGGAAAACGCCTCCCGGGCCTCCGCCCGGTCCATGGACTTCGAAAGCGTCTTTCCCTTGCCGACCTTGCGGACGAACGCCGCCGGGTCGGGAGTGACGGTCGAATTCGGGGAATTCGAGGATTCGGGTGCATGCATATTACGGACATTCATTTGGTAACTTCATTAAAATTAACCTAATTGAGTGATGGAGCCTCGAGGGTATCGGGGCCTTTTTACAAGGACGCCATGGCCGCTCACGACAAGCCGACCCTGCACGAAGCGCCCACCGACTCCTTCCAGCGGAAGTCGTTTTTGATTCTGCTGGCCCTGATCAGCCTCGGTTTTCTTTTCATGGTGCGCTACTTCCTGCTCACCTTGTTCATGGCCGCGGTCTTCACCGGGCTGTCTTTCCCGCTGTACAAGTTCTTCCTTAAAAAATGCCGCAAGCCCGCACTGGCGTCGGCCGCCACCCTGTTCTCCATCATCCTGGTGGTGATCCTGCCCATCGCGGCCGTGGTCATGGTCGCCTACCAGCAGGCGTTCGTGTTCTTCCAGACGTTCGATTTCCAGTCCCTGCCCAGTTCCATCGATTCCGTCAGCCGGGACCTCCAAAGCCGCTACCCCACCTTGTTCCACCAGCTGCATATCACCCGGCAGGACCTGGCCGCCTATGCCACCGCGGGAGGGAAGAAGGCCGCCGCCTGGCTGCTGGACCAAGGCGCCACCTGGTCCCTGGTCGCCGTCGGCAGCCTGGTGAACGTCGTGCTCATGCTCTTCATCATGTTTTACTTCTATATCGACGGCGAGCGCATCCTGCAGCGCATCTATCGCTGGTCACCCCTGCCGGACGACTATGAAGAGGCCATCTTCAAAAAGTTCCTCGTGGTGGGACGCGGAACCCTCAAGGGCATTTTCATCATCGGCGCCGTTCAGGGGGTGCTGTGCACCTTGCTGTTCTGGGCGGTCGGGATCGGGTCCCCCATCTTCCTGGGCGTCCTCACCATCTTCGCCTCGATCATCCCGGCCTTCGGGGCCGGCTTGGTCTGGTTTCCGGTGGCCCTCATCCTGCTCTTCTCGGGCAAGTTCGGCGCGGCCCTCACGGTTTTCCTGGTCGGGGGCTTCGTGATCTCCACCGTCGACAATCTCCTGCGCCCGAAGGTGGTCGGCCAGGACATCCAGATGCACGACGTGATGGTGCTGGTGTCGACCTTGGGCGGCCTCGCGGTGTTCGGGCTTCCGGGCTTCATCATCGGGCCCATCCTGGCCGCCTTGTTCCTCAGCTGCTGGACCATCTTCGAAAAGATGTTCGCCAAGGAATTGGCGCGCACGCACGACCACGTCAAGATGCCGAAGGATCTTTAAAAGGCGAGCCGGCTCTCCACCAGGCGTCCGCAGCCCTGGTATTTCTTTCCGGCGTAGTCCACCTTCACCACGAGTTCCAAAGTTTCTCCGAAGCCGCCCTCGCGGCAGGGGCGGCGGTCCCACTCCACCGAAAGCTTGCGCCAAGAGCCGTAGACGCGGCGCGACGACGGTTCGGAAACCGGAATCGTGTCGCGGTGGTTGACCCAGATCTTTCCGTTTTCGCTGACGAACACGACTTGCTTCCCGGCCGTGATCTCCAGGTACCAATCGACCTTGCCCTTCTCCGCGATCTCGGCCCCCGTCGCGCGCACGTTCACCCCGCGCGACCAGGCCTTCTCCCACGCCGTCGCCATGCTGTCGTAACGGCACAGGCGGGGCGGCTCGGACGCCTTCTCCAGGCTCGCCTGGCTGCCGTGGATCCAGAACGCCAACGCGCTGTCCGCGTAGCGGGATCCGGACGCGGAGGGGGTCTGCGGGAGAACGTGGCGCCCCCCGGCGCCGCGCAGCCACACCGAATCTCCGTCGAAGCGCGCCACCCACGCGGCGCCTCCGTCGCAGGCGTAGACCATGGTGCGGAAGAAGGGGCCGGAGACGGTTTCGGCGGACTCGCCGCGCATCATCGCGTTGCCGGAACATCCCGCGGAGAACGCTGCCCCTAGCATCAAAAGCAGCCCGGCAAGGCTTTTTGCGCGTGAAAACCTGTTCATGATGATGGACCTCTCCGTGATCTCCCCTTTAAGGTATGCTGCCGCGGCGGGAAAAAGGCCGGGAAAATCCCTCGCCCCGCAAAAAAAGAACTTTCAATAACGGGCCGGGGCGCGCGCATTCGATTTATCGCGAAAAACGTGATTTCGTAACACAATCTATCCAGAAAATCCGCGATTCCGGAAACGGAAACCCTGTTGAAACAGCTTCCTATCTTTGCCCCCATGAAACTTTTCGCCCTTTCCGACCCCCACCTTTCCTTCGGCGTGGAGGGCAAATCGATGGACCGCTTCGGGGCGGAATGGGTGAACCACCCGGCCAAAATCGAGGAAAACTGGCGCGCCGTCGTCGGGCCGCGCGACGTCGTGGCCGTTCCCGGAGACCTCAGCTGGGGCAAAAAACTCCCGGCGGTGATGCCGGACCTGGAGTGGCTCGACCGCCTGCCGGGTATCAAGGTCATTCTGCGCGGCAACCACGATTTGTGGTGGCCGACCAACGCCATCCTCGAACGCGAGCTCCCCCCCTCCCTGCGCTTCGTGCACAACAACCACGTGAAGGTCGGCCCCTTCGTGTTCTTCGGTTCGCGCCTGTGGGACACATCGGAGTATTCGGTCTTCGACCTTATCGCCTGGGACCCCGCCAAGGGATCGATTCCGGGGATGAAGGCCGGCGACGACCTGAAAAAGCAGGAGGAGATCTACGACCACGAACTGCAGCGGCTCAAGATGAGCGCCGCGGGCCTGCCCGAGGGCGTGCGGATCGGGCTGTGCCATTACCCGCCGCTCGGCCATGCGGGGGGCGCGCCCGGAAACAAGCTCGGGCATTCGCCCTCGCGGGCCTCCTCGATTTTCACGGCCGCGGGCGCGAAGCACGTGATCTTCGGGCACCTGCACTCGGTGAAGGAGGAATGGAAGGGAAAGGCGTTCCCGCCGGTGGACGGGGTGGAATACCACCTCGCCTCGTGCGACTACCT
>JAJNBB010000022.1:43364-69801 GCA_021155885.1 Fibrobacteria bacterium
TCGCGCAGGATGCAGCCGGCCTTTTCCCACTTCGCGAAGACGGAATCCGGCCAGGTAACCCCAAAGTTACCTTGGACTTCGGCCAGCGAGAAGCCCCCGGCTTGGCGCAGGCCGAGCGACACGGCCTCGGTCAGCCGCGCCTCGTCGTCCAGGACGTCCCACGCGCGCGCGGCTTCGGGAAAACCCGCGTCGCCCCAGGCGAGATAGTCCTGCAGGTCATGCGGGTTTTCCCAGCGGCGCCCGCCGTCGAAGCCGTGCGCGCCCGGGCCGAACGCGAGGTAGGGCGCCCCGTTCCAGTAACCCTGGTTGTGCCGGCACTCCTGGCCCGGGCGGGCGAAGTTCGAGACCTCGTAGCGCCGTAGCCCGTGCGCGGCGAGCAACGCCACGCCCCGGTTGTACATCTCCTGGTAATGGTCGCCTTCGGGCAGCACGAGATGGCCGGCCTTGTGGCGGCGGTCGAATTCCGTGCCTTCCTCGATCGTTAAGCCGTAGAAGGAAATGTGGTCGGGCTGAAACTGAAGCAAAGTCTCCAGGTTCGACAGAAAGCGCTCCGGGGTCTGGTCCGGGAGGCCGAAGATGAGGTCCGCGCTATAGCGCAGGCCCGGTTCCGAGGAGAGCAATTCCAGCCCAGAGAGGGCCGTCTCGGGGGAATGCACCCGGCCCAGCAAGGTCAGTTCGTCCTGATGAAAGCTTTGCACCCCGAGGCTGACGCGATGGAACCCAAGCGCGCGCCAAGCCTTGAGCTTGTCATGGGTGAGGCTGCTCGGGTTCGCCTCCAGTGTCATTTCCTCCACGCCGAAAAGGTCGAAGTTCTCGCCCAGTTTCGCGACCAGCTTTTCCAGGTACGACGCCGGAACGACCGAAGGCGTGCCGCCCCCGAAAAACACGGTGGAAACCTTCGCGCCTTTCCAAGGCCCCTTGCCCGCGTAATCGATTTCGGCCAAGGCCGTCGCGAGCCACTTTTTCTGCGTCACCGCGGGCGATTCCCAGCTGGCGAAGTCGCAGTAGTGGCACTTCTTTTCGCAAAAGGGAACGTGGACGTAGAGCTGAAGCGGCGGCATGGAAAGGGAAAGGTAGCTGAAATAAGAAAAACGAAGAATGGCCGCAAAAGATCGCAGAGGCCACAAAAATTAGGCTCTTCTTTATTCTTTGCGTTCTTTTGCGGCCATTGTGCTACTTGGGCGTCGTAATGAACGGCACCCGGCGACCGCGGATGTCGGTGGGATCGCGCCCCGACGGGTTTACGCGGATGACTCCGTTGCGGCGGTTCAACAGCGGCCCCTTCCCTACTTCCGGTCCTCCGGCGCGCCCCGCGGTAAGCGCCGTCACGTTGGGATCGCTCATGCGGTAGTATTTCAACTCTCCCGCGGGAGGATTGACGGCGCGGGCCTGGTCCGCATTCTCAGGCCAAGTCTCCCAGCGTAGCGCATGCACGACGGAGGCGTTGGTCGAGGAACGCACGCTCAGCCAATGAACCTGCATCTGCAGGGGGCTGCCGCCGGAGGTGCTGTTCACGACGCGGTAGGCCGTGTCGAGGGCCTTGGGCCAATAGGCGTCGGGCAAGGTCTGCACGGCCTGCAACGTGACGGGGTCCAGGACCAACACGCCCTTGCCGAGCATCCAGTGGCTGAACCACTGCGTCAACTGGCCGCCCGGGTTCAGCGTGACCGGTCCGAACACGATCTGGATCACGAGGCTTCCCTGGCCGCCGAAGTTCCAGCGGTGGGGCCAACTCGTCGTTTTGCGCACGACCCACGCGCCGTTCTCGAGACGCGCGTTGTACAGCTGGGTGTACCCCCCCGCCACGGTGGAATCGTGCTTGTGGTAGGTGAGGATGGGCCGGCCCTGGGCATCGAACCCGATCTGGCCGCGATTGATGAGGCCGGCGTACTGAGGCACGTCGTCGACGATCACGCCGGGATTGTTGTCGAAGGACACCGGCAGCGAAACGGGGGTTCCCGACGAGGTGAACCAGGAAGTCAGGTTCGCCGATTTCATGTAGCTGACGCGGTGGGTGGTGGCCGCGTCGGGCGTGGCGCGCCAGAACCAGAACAGATGGTACCAGCCGTCGGGTCCCGCCACGGGGCCGGCGTCGTTGTCGCCGAAGTACACGCTGCGCGTTCCGCTGGAGCTCGCCCCGCTGAAGAGGTTGGTGCCGAGCAGGCGGCTCCAGGTCAAGGTGCCCGGGTTCCACTTGTTGATGAGGTGGTTCCCTCCGCCGCTGCCGCCGTCGCGGTGGATGAAGGCCAAGTCCCCGTTCAGCGCCTGCACGAACACGGGGTAGGTCACGCTGGCTTCCTGCGTCCCGACCATGCTCGTCACCTGCTTCAGGCTGTCGATCTCGCCGGGAGCGTCGGAACGCCAGTACCGGAGGGGGTTGTTGTGCATGTTACCCGCGAGATGGAGGCGCCCCTGCGCGTCCAGCACCATCGTGATCGAGTTGTGGCTGTCCCAGCCAACCGTGGCCGCGGCGCCGGTCAGCGTCTTGTGCTTCCACAACCCGGTGGCGGGGTGGCGCATCGACACGGTGATCTGGCGGGTGTTGCCGTGGTAATAGGCAGCGTACAGCGAGTCGCCCTTGGCGACCCAGGCGAAGTCCACGGGATGACCCGACCAGACCGCGTTCACCGTGGAGGAATCCTGGGCCGTGACCCGCAACTGCGCGTGGGCGGGGGCGCCGAAAAGGGCGGCCAGGAAAACGAGGGCGATTCTCACAAGGGAAATCTACCGTGACCGCCCGGCGTACGCCCAGGGAAAGCGCGCATAAAAAAAAGGCCGGGAAACCTCCCGGCCTTTTTTGGACGACCCGGTTACGGGCCTAGTCCGCCTGGTTGCGCAGGAACGCGGGCGTTTCGTAGTCGATATCCGGTTCGGACTCATCCTTCGGGGTGCTGAACAACCCCGACAGGATTCCGCCCGGACGCGCGGTCTGCGCCGATTCCTGCAGTTGCGGGCGCGTCTCCTCGGAGGGCCGGGGGGACGGCACGAACGCGGACCGCGGCAGCGGCGCGCGCGGAGCCCCGAAGGACACCTTGCCCGTCGCCGGTTCATCCATGCGCATGCGCGGTTCGGGGACCTTGGGCAAAAGCGATACGTCGGAGGCTTCCGGCGCCTGGGAGGCCAGGGGGGCCGGCTCCGTCATCGCCCGGGGGGCGTCGAACACCGGAGCCGCGGCGGCCGGGGCCTGCGCCACCGGAACGGCGCGACGGAAGGGCTCGTAGGCGGGCTTCGCCTTTGCGGCGGGAGCCACGCTGCCGAAGCCCGTGGCGATCACCGTGACCGAGATCTCATCCTTCATGTCGGGATTGATCACCACGCCGAAGATGATGTTGGCCTGGGCCTCGTTGCCGACCGCCTCGTACAGCGTGTTCATGGCCTCGCTGACCTCGTCGAGCGACATGTCCTCTCCGCCCACGAAGTTCACCACCGCGCCCGTGGCGCCGGCGATGTTGACGTTCTCGAGCAGCGGCGAATGGATGGCGCGGTCGATGGCGATCTGCGCCTTGTTTTCGCCCGAAGCGCGGCCCGTGCCCATCAGGGCGTCGCCGCCCTGGGCCATGATGGCGCGCACGTCGGCGAAGTCCACCTGGATCTCGCCGTAGCCGAGGATGATCTCGGAGATACCGCGCGTAGCGGAGCTAAGAACCTCGTCGGCGATGGTGAAGGCCTCGCGCAGCGGGGTCTTCTTCTCAACGACGGAGAGCAGCTTCTGATTGGGGACCACGATCACCGTGTCGGCGGCGCGGCGCAGGGCGTCGAGGCCCGCCTGGGCGTTGCGATCGCGCACGGGACCTTCCCATTGGAAGGGCTTGGTGACCACGGCCACGGTGAGGATACCCATCGAGCGGGCCAGTTCCGCCACGACGGGGGCCGCGCCCGTGCCGGTGCCGCCGCCCATGCCGGCCGCGATGAAGACCATGTCGGCCCCCTGCAGCTGCTCGCGCAGGCGCTCCAGGTCCTCCTGCATCGACAGCATGCCCACCTGCGGGTTCGCGCCCGCGCCCAAGCCCTGGGTCAGCTTGGAGCCGATCTGCATCTTGAGCTCGGCGTGGTTTTTCTGCAGCGCCATCGCGTCGGTGTTGAGGACGATGAACTCCACGCCCTGCAGCCCGGATTGCACCATGCGGTTGACCGCATTGCCTCCCGCGCCGCCGACGCCGATGACCTTGAGCTTGGCCACCGTTTTTTCGTTGTTATCGAGGGCAAACATCATGATGCGCTCCTTTGTGAGGAAGTGTTGAACGGGTTGATTGAAGTTTTCATACGTACTGCTTGATCCACTCGGTGAGGTTTCTCCAGGCGGCGCCGAAGCGGTCCTTGCCGGGAACCTGGATCTGATCCTTGCCCTCGGCGCGGCGCAGGAGGCCGTACTGCACGAGACCGACGCCGGTGGCGTGCATCGGGGTCGCCGCCGCTCCGGAGAGGCCGCCGAAGCCCTTGGGCGAGGCCACCTTCACGGGCATGCCGAACACCTGCTCGGCCAGCTCCGCCGCGCCGTGGAGCATCGAGCTGCCGCCGGTGAGGATGATGCCGGCCCCGAGGGTGTCGAGGTAGTGGTTTTTCTGCAGCTCCCGCAGGGCGAGCGTGAAGATCTCGCGCATGCGCGGCTCGATGATCGAGGCGATCACGGCGCGGCTGACCTCGCGGTTCTCGCGGCCGCCGACGCCGGGCACGGGGATGTACTCCGCGCCCTCGGATCCCGTGCGGAGGCAGGTGCCGTAGGCGCGCTTGATCTCCTCGGCCTTCTCCAGCGGCGTGCGGATGCCGATCGCCAGGTCGTTGGTGACGTTGCGGCCGCCCAGGCCGATGCTCGCCGTGTGGCGCACGCTGTCCTCGATGAACACGATCAGGTCGGTCGTGCCGCCGCCGATGTCGATCACGGCGCAGCCGAGCTCGCGCTCGTCGTCGTCCAGCACGGCGTACGAGGACGCCAGGGGCTCGAGGACGATGCCCGCCACCTTGAGGCCGGCCTTCTCGACGCTTTTCTGCAGGTTCTGGACCGAGGTGATGGCGCCCGTGACGATGTGGACGTCGCCCTCGAGGCGCACCCCCGACATGCCCACCGGGTCCTTGATGCCCGGCTGCTCGTCCACCACGAAGTCCTGCGGGATCACGTGCAGCATCTCGCGGTCCAGCGGGATCGCCACCGCGCGCGCGGCCTCGATGACCCGGTCCACGTCGGGGCGCGTGATCTCGTTGTCGGAGCGCGACACCGCGATGACGCCGCGGCTGTTGATCGACTTGATGTGGTCGCCGGCGATGCCGACGTACACGGAGTCGACCTCGACGCCCGCCATCAGCTCGGCCTCCTCGACCGCCTTCTGGATGGACTTCACCGTCTTGTCGATGTTGATGACCACGCCCTTGCGCAGGCCGTCGCTGGGGCTGGTGCCCACGCCCACGATTTTCAGGGCGCCGTTCGCGTCGGCTTCGCCGATGATCACGCCGATCTTGGTGGTCCCGATGTCCAGGCCTACGATGGGGCTACCCATGAGCGATCCTCCGGTTCTTCTTCGAAATGTTGTCGGTCTTGTTGTCGATGGGGACACGATTAAAGCACATAGGCATAACCCTCCACGCGCAGGTCCACGGTCGCGCCCTCGGGCCAGGAGGCCTGCTCGCGGCGCAGCAATTCCCCCAGGTATTCCAGGGAACGCAGCGAGGCGTCCCCGCAGTCCAGGCGCAGCTTGACGCGGCCGTCGCGCCAGTACACGTCGGCCTCGGGCGCGTCGTCGCGCCCTCCGCGGGAAAGGGCGATCTGCGAGAATCCCGCGAACACGTCGGGGTAACGGCGGCGCACCGAGGCCAGATAGTGCGCGGCGCGCCGTTCGGCCCGCGCGGAGAGACCCCTTCCTTCCAGCACCGGCGCGTCCTCGGGCGCGCGGTCGGACAAGGCCATCCATTCCCCGCCGGGGGTCAGGCCCCTCCAGCCGGCGGCGGTGCCGCGCTGGGCCACGATGTCCGCCTCGCGAACCTCCAGGCGCAGGCGGCCACCCGGCACGTAGCGGAGCGTGACGGATTCGATCCCGGGAAGACGGAGCAGGTTGCGCCGCGCGGCGCGGAAGGGGATCTCGTGAAAGCGCTGGCCGATTTCCAGCCCGGCCTGCTCCAGGAGCAGCGCGGCGCTCCAGTGGCGGTTTCCCGACACCTCGAGGCGGGACACGGTCAGCAGGCCGCCCGCAAGATACGCGCGCGCGCCCAGAAAAACGGCGGCCGAAGCGAGCGCCAGCGTGCCGAGCAGGAGCGCGGTTCCGCGGACGCGGCGACGACGGCCCTGGGCCTGGTCGCGCGGGGACGCCTGGGGCGCGCCCTGGGCGGGCACGGTCGCGCGCGAGGCGGCGCGGCGGAAGGACTTGCGGAAGACCTTCATGCGAGGGCCCCCAGGATGGCGGGCGCGAAACTGCCGACGTCGCCGGCGCCCATCGTCAGGCACACGTCGCCCGGCCGCAGCCCGGCCGCGGCCATGGAGACGGCATCGTCGCCGGCTTTCAGAAAGCGCGCGGCGGGGTGCCCCAGGCGAGCCGCCTCGCCCGTGATCCGGTCGCCGTCCACGCCGGGAATCGGGGCCTCGCGCGCGGCGTACACGGGCAGCACGAACAGGCGGTCGCAGGCCAGGAAAGCGTCCGCGAACTCCGCGGCCAGCTGCTGCGTGCGCGAATACAGGTGCGGCTGAAACAGCACGGTGATCTTGCCCGGGGTCACGCGCCGCACCGCGTCCAGCGAGGCGGCGACCTCGGAGGGATGGTGCGCATAATCGTCGAACACCGTGACGCCGCCGTGGGTGCCGATCTTTTCCAGCCGGCGGCGCATGCCCGGGAAAAGCTCGAGGCCCTCGCGGACCGCGTCGAAGGAAAGCCCCTCCTCCAGGGCCAGGGCCGAGGCGGCCAGCGCGTTGGAGACGTTATGCGCCCCGAACACCTGCAAGGTGACGGTCCCCAGGGCCTTGCCCCGTTGCGCCAGCGAGAAGGAGGCTCCTTCGGCGCTCATGGAAACGTCCCGCGCCTGGTAATCCCCGGCGGAAAACCCGTAGGTGCGCACCCGGCACGTAAGGCGGGCGGCGATGCGGCGGATTCCGGGATCCTCCGCGTTCAGAACCGCCACCCCGTAGAAAGGAAGCCGGTTCAGGAACTCCACGAAGGCATCCTCGATGGCGGCCAGCGTTCCATAGTAATCGAGATGGTCGGCGTCCACGTTCGTGACCAAGGCCGACACGGGCCTCAGGGACAGAAAGGCGCGATCGTACTCGTCCGCCTCCACCGCGAAAAATCCGCCGTTCCCCGCATGACCGGGACGGCCGCCTTTCCAGGCCGCGCCCACGGCCCAGCCGGGGTTGGTGCCGGCGGCGCGCAGGATGTGGATCAACATGCCCGTGGTGGTGCTCTTGCCGTGCGTTCCCGCGACCGCCAGGCCATGGCCGCGGCTCATCAGCAGGCCGAGCAAATCGGCGCGGCGCACGAGCGGGATGCCGCGATCGCGCGCCGCCTCGAGCTCGGGGTTGGCCGCGTCCACCGCCGCGGTGAAGACGAGGGCGTCGCAATCCGAAGCCAGGTGGGCGGCGTCATGGCCGCCGAAAACCCGGATGCCGAGACCGCGCAGGTACTCCTGGGCGGGCCCGTCGGCGCGGTCCGATCCGCGCACGGTGAACCCCGACCCATGCAGCGCCTCGGCGAGCGCGCTCATGCCCGACCCGCCGATGCCGGTGAAATGAAGGCTGCGGAAGCGCGGCGAGGGAATCATGCCCGGCCCCCCGCGTTGCGCGCCGTCGGCGAGAAAGGACGCAGCGGCGACGTGCGCCGCGCCGCGTGCCAAACCAGGCGGGGCTTCGGCTCCGCCGCGGCCGAGGCCGAAGCCGCGTTGCTGATGTTCAGAAGGATGCCCATCCCCAGCAGATTGGCGATCAGCGAGGTGCCGCCGTAGGACACGAAGGGCAACGGCTGCCCGGTGGTCGGGAACAGCTTCACGCACACGCCCACGTGCATGGCGACGTTCAGCGCCACCGAAATCGAAATGCCCGCGGCCACCAGGCCGCCGAAGCGGTCCGTGCAGGCGTAGGCGATGCGCAGCCCGCGCCACAAAATCAGGCCGAAAAGACCCAGCACCACCATGGTTCCGAAAAACCCGGTTTCCTCGCCCAGGATGGCGAACACGGTGTCGGTGAAGGGCATGGGAAGATACCCGAGCTTTTGCGTGCCGTTGCCGAGCCCCGTGCCGATCAGGCCGCCGTTGCCAAGGCTGATCAGGGCCTGCAGGCTTTGGTAGGAGCTGGCCGGATTCGCCGAGGGATCGATGAAGGCCATCACGCGTTTCATGCGGTAAGCGCTCGATACCATCACCAGCACCAGCAGGGGGACCGCTCCCGCGGCCAGGATGGCCAGGTGGCGCGGACGGGCGCCGCCGGCGAAAACCAGGGCCGCGGTGATGCCGCACAGCATCAGCACCATGCTGTAGTTGGGCTGCAGCACGATCAGCACGCACAGGATCCCCGGCAGCACCAGAGAGGACACCAGGCCCTTGCCGAACTTGTGCATCTCGGCGGACTTTTCCGACAGGCGCCTCGCGAGGTAAAAGATCATCGACAGCTTGGCCATCTCCGAGGGCTGGATGCCGAACACCCAGCGGCTCGCGCCGTTGACGCTGCCCGCTCCCGAAACCAGGATGAAAACCAGCAGGCCCAGCGATACCAGCACGAGGGGGCGCGCGGCTCTCTCCCAGAATTTATAAGGAACCGTCATGCCGATCAGGAACGCCATCATGCCGACGAGCACTTTTTTCAGGTGCTGCGCGAGGTAAAAGGACTCGGGCAATCCGCGCGCGTCGGCATACGCCGCCGAGGAGCTGTAGATCAGCACCATGCCGGCGCCCACCAGGGCGAGCACGCCCAGGCACAACGGCACGTCGAATTGCATCCCTTTCTTCGCCACGGCGCTTTACTCCCCTTTTTCCCGCTGCTCGGAGGCAATGCGCGCGCCCGGCTTGGCCTGCGGGCGCAGCCCCTCGTAGACGCGCTCCAGGCGCATGCCGCGCGATCCCTTGACCAGCATCACGTCGCCGGGGCGCAAGGACGCGCCCAGTTCCGCCAGCATCAGGTCGAAATCGGAGAAATGATGGGCGGCGCGCCGGGGCAGGCCCTTGCTGCGGGCGGCCTGGTTAATGTGCCGGCTCTGCGCGCCGAAGGTATACAACTCGTCCACTCCCATCTCCACGAGAAAATGGCCGATCTCCGCGTGCAGCCGCTCCGAGTCGGGGCCGAGCTCGAGCATGTCGCCCAGCACGGCCACGCGCCGCTCCCGCGCCTGGTAGGACGCCAGGGTCGACAGGGCCGAGCGCACGGAGGAGGGATTCGCGTTGTAGCAATCATCCAGGACCGTGACGCCCTTGACATGCTTCACCTGCATGCGGAACTTGGGCGCGGCGAAGGCGCTCAGGGCCGCGGCGATTTCCGCCTTGGGAATGCGCATGTGCAGGCCGACCGCGATGGCGGCGAGGGCGTTGTAGACGTTGTGCAAACCCGGGATGGGAAGCTGGAAGGCCGTGCGGCCGATGCGGAAGCGCGCGCAGCCCTCGGCGTCGAAGGCCAGCCCGTCCGGACGGATCTGCCCGCGCTGGATCCCGAAGGTTTGCAGGCGGACCTTGGCCGGCGGACGGAAGTCGCACAAGAGCGGGTCGTCGACGTTGAGGAACAACGTCCCGCGCCCGCCCGGAAACCCGGCGATGATGGTGAGCTTCTCGTCGCGAATGGCTTCCTTCGTCCCGAAGTGCTCGACGTGCGACCAGCCGATGTTGGTCACCACCGCCATCGAGGGTTGTCCCGTTTCGCTGAGCGGGCGGATCTCGCCGGGATGGTTCGTTCCCATTTCCAGCACCGCGTACCGGTGCGCGGAGCGCAGGCCGAACAAAGTGAGCGGAAGGCCCACGTGGTTGTTGAAGTTTCCCTCCGTCGACAGGACCTTGCCGGAGCGGCGCAGGACCGCGGCGATCATGTCCTTGGTCGTCGTCTTCCCGTTGCTGCCGGTCACGGCGATCTTGGGGATCCGGAAACGCTCCGCATACGACCGCGCGAGCGCGGTGAGGGCCTGTTGCGTGTCGCCCACGGGGACGTAGACGCGCGCCGGCTTGCCGTTCTGATCGAACCATTCTTTTTCCACCACGGCGGCGATCCCTCCCCTTTGAAAACTTTGCTCCACAAACGCGTGCCCGTCGAAGTTTTCCCCGCGCAGCACCCAAAACACCTGTCCCGGCTTCAAGGCCCGGGAATCGGTGCAGATGTCCGCCCGCCGCCGCGGAAACGGCTTCGGGCCCCTGATCTCGACTCCCAGCAAGGCCGCCATCTGCGGCAGCGTCAATTCCATGCGGGACTCTCCGCTTCTTCCTCGAGGGCCCACGCCGCGATCTCTTCCTGGTCGCTGAAGTGCCGGCGCTCGGCCCCGATGATTTGATACGCCTCGTGGCCCTTGCCGGCCACCAGCAGGCAGTCGCCGCTCGCCTGGCGGCCCAGGCCCGTGCGGATGGCGGCGCGCCGGTCGGCTTCGACCCATGCGGCCTTGGGATTTTTCATGCCGCCGCGGATTTCCGCCAGGATGGCTTCGGGCGATTCGCTGCGCGGGTTGTCGCTCGTCAGGATCACGCGGTCGGCCAGGCGCTCGGCGATGGCCCCCATGAGGGGGCGCTTGCCGCGATCCCGGTCGCCGCCGCAGCCGAAGACCACCTGCAGCTTTCCCGGGGTGAGCGCACGCAGGCTTTCGAGGACGCGCTCCAGCGCGTCGGGGGTGTGGGCGTAGTCCACCACGGCGAAGCCGCGGTCGCGGGGAAGCGGAAACACCTCGTTGCGGCCCGGCACGGTGACTTCGGCGATGCCCTGGGCGACCGTGCCGGGGGCGATCCCCAGCGAGAGGCCGAAGGCGGCCGCGGCCAGCAGGTTTTCGACGTTGATCGACCCGATGAGGCGCGAGTGGAGGACGAAGGGCGCGCCGCCCCGGAACGAAAGCTCGAGAACCGTTCCCGCCAGCGAAAGGTTTTGCGAAAGCACCACCAGGTCCGCCCCGGAGTCCGGGTCGCGCGAGAAAGTCAGGCGCGCGCCGGTCCATTCCTTCAGAAGGCGCGCGCCATAGGGAGAATCGGCGTTCACGATCCCGACGCCGTCGTCGGCGAGATAATGCGTGAACAATTTCTTCTTGGCCGCGAAGTAATCCTCGAAGTCCTTGTGAAAGTCGAGGTGGTCCTGCGTCAGGTTGGTGAACAGCGCGCGCGCGAACCGGATGCCGCGCACGCGGTCCTGCGCCAGGGCGTGCGACGAGACCTCCATCACCACGGCTTCGCAGCCCTTTTCCATCCCGCGCGCCAGCATGGCGAAGAACGCGTCGGTGGAGGGCGTCGTCAGGTCCGAGCCCAGCACCTCGTCGCCGATCTCGTAGCGGATCGTGCCCAGCGAAACGACCTTGCGGCCGGCCGCGCGCAGCACGGCGCCCATCAACAGCGTGGTCGTCGACTTGCCGTTGGTTCCCGTGATGCCGTGGAATTGCAACGCGCGCGAGGGGAAGCCGTGCCAGGCGTCGAACAGCGGTCCGGCAAAGGAACGCAGGCCCGGGACGTACACGGCGGGCACGCCGGACAGTTCGCCCGCGGAGGAAGGCTCACCTTCCGGAGTTTCGATCAACAACGCGGCCGCGCCGCGACGCGCCGCCTCGGCCGCGAAGGCCGAGCCCTCCAGCTTCGCGCCCTTCAGCGCGAGGAAGGCGTCGCCCGCGTTCACTTGGCGGGAATCCATTTTCAGGCCGGCCAGGCTCACCGCGGGCAGCCCCGCGGGCGCGGGAACGCCCGCCTCCCGCAGCAGCCTTTCCAAGGTCATCGCGCTCATCCGGCCCATCCCAGGCTCAGGCGGCAGCGGTCGCCGCGCCGCAGCGGGGTCCCGGCGGCGGGGGACTGCTCCAGCACGCGCCCTTCCCCCTGATACTCCACGCGCACGCCCAGGGCCCGCAGCCGCTGCAGGGCGTCCCGCAAGGTCGCGTTCTGCAGGTCGGGCATTTCATGGGGGCCCGTGCTTTCGGCGGAACCGGAAACCGCCACCTTGGCCGAGCGGGCTTTTTCCGGTTCCACCGAAGAACCGGGAACCTTGAGGCGGAACGAAGCCAGCGTGGTCGTGATTTTTTCCTTGGGGCGCGAAAGGGTATCGCGCGCGGCTCCCCCGGAAGCTCCGTTCGCCCATGCGTCCGGGCGACGGGTCCAATCGTACTCGCGCTCCGCGAGACGGTCGAGGATCTCCCGGAACACCGGGGCGGCGGCCTGGCCGCCGTACTTGAACTGCTCGGGCTCGTCGATGACCACCAAAGCGACGAAGGCCGGCCTGTCGGCCGGCGCCATGCCGACGAAGGAGGCGTTGTACCGGCCCTCAAGGTAGCGTCCGGTCACGGGATCGATTTTCTGCGCCGAGCCGGTCTTGCCCGCGATCGCGATGGTGGGATGGCGGATGGCCTCGGCCGTTCCGAAGTCCACCACGCCGCGCATCGCCCGCCGCAGCTTCGCGGCGGTGGTGTCGGAAATCACCCGCCGCACCTCGCGCGGCTCCTCGGCGCGGACGACCCGCCCGCTCCCGTCCGCCCAGCCGTGCACGAGGCGGGGCCGCATCAAGGTTCCCCCGTTGGCGATGGCCGCGAAGGCCATGGCCAGCTGCAACGGCGTCGTCGCCACCTCGTGCCCGAAGGCGATGGTCTGCTGGCTGCGCCCGCTCCACCGGCCCACCGGCTTGAGCGACCCGCTTTCCTCCGCGGGCAGGTTGACGCCCGTTTTCATGCCGAAGCCGAACGAGCGCAGATACTTGTAGAAGGTGATCGGGGGGATGCGCGTGGAGACCTTCGCGAACACGATGTTCGACGAATGCGCCACCGCGTCCTCGAAGGAAATGCGGTCGAAGGGGTGGGTGTCGCGGATCCACTGCCCGTTGATCTCCCAGCGGCCGCCCTCGGCGTCGATCGTGTCGCTCAGGCGGATGCGGCGCTCCTCGAGCAGGGCCGCGGCGGTGAACATCTTGAAGGTGGAACCCGGCTCGTACACCTTCGCCACCGCGTCGTTGCGCCGGTTGTCCCCGCTGGCGCCGCGCGGGGCGTTGGGATCGAAGAAGGGATAGTTCGCCATCGCCAGCACGTCGCCCGTGTAAGGCTCGATCACGATGGCCACGCCGGACTTCGCGCCCGTGCGCAGCACCCCGCGCTCCAGCGCGTGCTCCACCACCGACTGCACGCGCGCGTCCAGCGACAGGCGCACGTTCATCCCGTCGACGGCGGGCTGGATCTGGTCCGAGGCCCCGGGCGTGTAGCGGCGGCGCGCGTCCCGGCGCAGGTAGCGCCAGCCGTCCGTGCCGCGCAGGTCGCGGTCCAGGTGGAATTCCAGGCCCGACTGGCCGTAGCCGTCGCGGCCCACCATCCCCAGCACCTGGCCGGCCATCGCCCCGTTCGGGCACAGCCGCGATCCGCGGAAGGATTCCGCGACGCCCTCGCGGCTTTTCACGTTCACCACCAGGCGCGATCCGGTCCGGTCGAAAATTTCCCCGCGCGACGGCGACAGGACGTCGCGATGCACGCTCTGGCTTTCGGAAAGCCCGCGGTAATGCGAGGACCGGAGCACCTGCACGTAGAACACGCGCACGGCCAGCACGCCCCAGATGACGGCGAAGGCGGCGCCCAGCGTGAGGAAACGGCGGTTCATTGGAACCATCCCCTCAGGAACTCAAAGCGCGCCGCCTGGACGGGGCCCCCTGTTTCCTCACCGGATTCCCCGGATCTCCCGGCCAGCAGCTGGCCCTCGGGCTGGATCACGGTGGGCGGACCCGGATTGATCAACCCCAGCCGCTCGCGCGCGAAGGTTTCGAGGCGCGAGAACTGCCGCAGCGCGCGGGTCTCGGTCTCGAGCACGAGCACCTCGGTGGCCAGCGCGTCGCGGTCGCGTCCCGCCTGGATCAGCTCGCGCGACAAGCGCACGAAGGCCTGCTGCTTCCACACCTGCGCCAGCAGGAGCGAGGCGACGAGCAGCGTGAGCGCCATCCAGGCGAACACCGCGCGCAGCTTGACGGCCCCGCCGCTCACACCTTCTCCATAACGCGCAGCTTGGCGCTGCGGGCCCGGGGATTGCGCGCGATTTCCTCCGCCGAAGCCTCTTGAGGCTTGCGAAGCACCTTGCGCAGCCGGCGGTGGTTCCCGCCGCAGACGCACACCGGAAGGCGCGGGGGACAGACGCATTCTTTTTCGAAGCCGGCGAAGGTCTCCTTGACCGCGCGATCCTCCACCGAGTGGTAGCTGAGCACGGCCACGCGGCCGCCCTTGGCGAGCGCGCCCACCGCCGCGGCGAGCCCCGTCTTGATTTCATCGCGCTCGCGGTTCACCTCCATGCGGATGGCCTGGAACACGCGGGCGAGCAGGCCGGCGCGCTCGCCGTCGCGGGGGCGATAAATGCCGTCCACCGCGCGGCGGAGCAGGTCGCTGGTCGGCGCGGGATCCTCGCCCAGCAGCAGCTTGACGCGCTTGGCCAGCGCCCAGGGACGGTCCAGGTCGGAATTCGAGCCGAAGGCCCGCGCAAGTTCTTCCTCGGAGGCGCTCTTCAGCCAGTCGAGGGCTGAGGACTCCGCGTCGGGGCCCATGCGCATGTCGAGCGGAGCGCCCGACTCGAAGGAAAACCCGCGCGAGCGCTCGTCCAGCTGATGAGAGCTGACGCCCAGGTCGAAGAGCGCGCCGGCCAGCGATTCGGGCGCGCAGAAATCCCCCAAATGGGAAAACGGGGATTGATGGATGCGGACGCGGGCGTCGCCCGCGAAGCGCGCGCGGCCCTGCGCGATCGCCTCGGGGTCGCGGTCGAGCGCGGTGATGGAGCCGTGGGGGCCCAGTCGATCGAGGATCGCGGCCGTATGGCCGCCGCCGCCCAGCGTGACGTCGAGGTAGGCGGCGTCAGGATCCCGGACCAGGAAGTCGGCCACCTCCTGCTCAAGGACGGGGTGGTGGTAGTCCGTCATGCGGCGGCCTCAGAACCAGTTGGCAAACCGGACTTCTTCGTCCGGCGTGACGGTTTCGATTTCGGAAGCATAACGGGCCGGGGCCCACAGGCGCACGCGCTTGCCGTCGCCGACGAAGGTCACCTCGCCCTGGATGTCGGCGTAGGCCATCTGCTCGCCCGTCAGCGCGATGCGATTCTGCGCGTCCAGCGTGGAGAGCTTGGCCATGGCGGTGATGCGCGTGCGGAACTTCGAGACGTCGGGGCCGCGGCCGAGACTATCAAGGTACTGGATGTAACGATTCCATTCCGAAAGCGGGTAGAGCGCGAGCGTGCGCCCCTCCGAGATCGTGACCACGACCTGGCCTTCGTTTTCCTCGGAGAGCGCCTTGCGGAATTCCTTCGGAAAATTCGTGCGCCCCGCGGTGTCCACCGCGAGCGTCGCTTTTCCGATGAAGGATTCTAACCGCATGTTTTCCGCTGTCTTTAGAAGGATCCACTCGCGAAGCATTGAACCAAGAATGCTCCGTTATTACCCAAAATCTACCATCGTTACCCATAAGCCTGCAACAGATTCTGCGATTTTTTTGAAATTTCGCATAATTGGTTGCAAACCAAGCGCTTAGAGGCAGGAGAGGTGTAAAGGAGGATCCGCGCGAAGCGGACGTTGTAAAAAACTACTGCCCGAACGGGCAGTGGTTCAGTCGATCTGGAAGCGTTTGCGCAGCGCCCACAGGGCGCACAAAAGCGATGCGATCAAAAGGACCATGGGCCACGCGGGCGCCAAGGCGGCGGCCTGAAAGCGCGTCTCGCGCGCCTGGCCGCCGCGCAACGCCGGCCAGGAATTTTTTTCCAGAACGCTTCCACCGGAAGTCGAGGCCAGGCGCGCCAAGGTTTCTTCATCGGCGCCCAGCCGCGACATCTCGACGTCGAACGGATCGCGCCGGCGCTTCGGTCCCCGCGGCAGCGTGCGCGGGCCGCGCGCCCACGCGGCCACGCCGCGCACCCAGCGTCCCTGCGTTTCGCGCACCGCGGCTCCCGGCGCTTCGGCCTGGAAACCCGTGCGCCACAGCGGGGGCGGCGCGAACCCGAAGGCGCGCGCGCGCGCGCTCCGCGGACGCCACGCCAGCAAGCCGCGCCGCCCGTCCTGCTCGGCCCAGGCCAGCGCCTCGACGCCGGAGTCGGGAGCGCGCAACATGGCGCCGTCCATGCCCAGGTCGGCCAGGCGCAACACCTCGGGGGGCAGGAAGGCGGCGCCCGAGTCGCTCCACGCCACGCGCGCATCGCCGCCGAACGCCGCGCCGCGCGCGCGGTCCTCCGGCAAATGATATTCCACCATCGCGTCGGCGCGCGCCATGACCCGCGCGCCCGCGCGCGCCCACAGGACGTCGCCCGGCAGGAGCTTCAGCTCCCCGGGTAACATGGCAGTTACCTCGGCCGAGTCCGAGGAAAGCGCGTCCACCAGGCCGCGTTCCTCCAGGGACCGCAGGGGCCGGACGAAAACCGCGCGCGCGCGCCGCAGCCCGCGGAATTGAACGTCGAGCGTATCGTTCCGCGCGCTCGCGTTCTCGCGCGCGTCCCCGGGCCGCACCAGCGCCTTCCATTCCCAGGGACGCGCGCCGGCGTCGCCGGCCAGGCGCGCGGCCACGGAGGCCGGCAACGCGTAAACGCGCGCGGCCCGGGCGCCGGGAGGCGACCCCGGGGGCCGTTCCAGCGCCCGCGTCCACACGGTCTCGCCCGCCGCGCGCAGCTCCAGCACCGCCTCCCGCGCGGTTCCGCTCCAGGCGACTTCGATTTCCGCGCCGGCCGGCAAGTCCCCGGAGGAGCGGAGCGTCAGGACCGCGCTCTCCCCCTGCGCCTCCTGGCGCGTCGGGACCTTCACGGGAAACACGGGCGCCGGCCAGTCCCAGGCGCCGCGCGGTTCTCCTTCGCCCTGGAACCGCCCGTCCGACCACAGCAGCACGGCCTGCAGGTTCGGGATCGCGAGCGAGTCCAGGACGCGGCCCAGGCCGGCGCCCGTGGCAAAGCCGAGCGCGCGCACGCGAAAACCGAGGGATTCATAGTGGCGGCGCGCCGCATCGACGCCGGCGCGGGCCGCGGCGCGTCCGCCCAGCGCCGCATAACTCGCGCTCTCGTCCACGGCCAGCACCACCGCGGGCTTATGGTACACGTCGGGGGCGAGCTTCCGGAAGGGCTGCACCGCGAACCAGGCCAGGGCGATCCACGCGGCGGCGGCCAGCGTCGCCAAGACGCGGCGGCGGCGGACGCCGAGGGCGGCGCCGGAACGAAAATACAGGCGCCAGACGAGCCAAAGCCCCGGCGCCGCGAACAGGAGGAACAGCCAGGGGTTCGCGCCGAAAAACATCAGGTCGGCCGCAGCACGGTATGGCGGGCGCGCGGCAGCATCTTCGGGTAGTCGACGTTGTAGTGCAGGCCGCGCGACTCCTTGCGGCGGCGCGCGCTGCGGACGATGAGCTCGGCGCACAGCGTCAGGTTCCGGAGCTCGATGAGGTCGGGCTCCATGGAGAACGACCAGTAGTCCGATTGGATCTGGCGGCTGATCACGCGGAGAAACTCCGCCGCGCGGTCGAGGCGGAAGTCGCTGCGCACGATGCCCACGTAGTGCCACATCGTCGAGCGGATGGTCTCCAGCGCGTGGGAGTAGATGATGGTTTCCTCGACGGGCTTGAGGCGCATGCTATCCCAGGCCCGGAAGCGGCGCCGCGACGGGCGCGCGGGACGGGTGTCGAGGATGCGGGCCAGGGCGCGCTCGGAGAACACCACGCCCTCGAGCAGCGAGTTGCTGGCGAGGCGGTTCGCCCCGTGGACGCCGGTGCAGGCGGCCTCGCCCACGGCATACAGGTTCGTCAGCTCCGTCGCGGAGTGCCCGTCCACCTTGATGCCCCCGCACATGAAGTGCGCGGCCGGCACCACGGGGATCCACTGGCGGGCCATGTCGACGCCGTAGCGCAGGCAGTGGCGGTAGATGTTGGGGAAGTGCCTTTTCAGGCTCGCGGCGCCGCCGCACGCGGTCATGTCCAGGAAAACGCAGGGTTCGCCCGAGCGCTTCATTTCGGCGTCGATGGCGCGCGCCACGATGTCGCGCGGGGCCAGCGACTTCAGGGGGTGCACCCCGTCCATGAGCGCGTCGCCCGCGCGGTTGCGCAGCACGCCCCCGTGGCCGCGCAGGGCCTCGGAGATCAGGTAGGTCGGGTGGCCCGGGTTGAAGAACGAGGTCGGGTGGAACTGCATGAATTCCATGTCCTCCACCGCGGCGCCGGCGCGGTAGGCCATGGCGATCCCGTCGCCGGTCGAGACCGAATCGTTGGTGGTGTGGGCGTAGACCTGCCCCACGCCGCCCGTGCACAGGAGCGTGGCCGCGCCGAGATGCATCTCGATGCGGTTGGCGGCGACGTCGAGCGCGTACACCCCGTACACGGCGCGGGGGTCCTTGTCCTTTTCGCCCGCCTTGAAATGCTTGGCGGTCACGAGGTCGATGGCCAGCACGTTCTCGCGCACGGTGATGTTGGGATCGGAATGCACGGCCTCGATCAGGGCCCGCTGGATCTCGCGCCCGGTGCCGTCGTGCGCGTGCACGATGCGCGAGGAGGAATGCCCGCCTTCGCGGGCGAGGTCGTAGGGAATCCCCCGCGAGCGCCCCTCGGCGGTCGCGCGCGTGAAATGCGCCCCCCACTCGACCAGGTCCCGGATGGCCCCGGGACCGCGCGCCACCAAGGTTTCCACCACCTCGCGCCGGCACAGCCCCGCCCCGGCGGTCAAGGTGTCCTGCACATGGCGCTCGAGGGAGTCGAGGGGGTCGAGCACCGAGGCGATGCCGCCCTGGGCCAGGTGCGTGGACCCGGCCCGGCTGAGCAACTTGGTCAGGACCAGCACCTTTCCGTGCCGGGCGGCCCGCAGGGCGAAGGAAAGGCCCGCGATTCCCGAGCCCACCACGACGAAATCATAGGATGCCATGCGGAAAGGATAGGAAACGGGGCCCCCGGGAAGCGCCCGCGACCCGGCGGCCGCGAGACCCGGGCGCCCATTACCCCCTTGTTTTCCGCCCGTTTCGACTTGCGCATACCACCCCGGGAACGTACTTTTACCCGTCCCCGGCTATCCCGGCAATTGGAGTTTTTTATGAGCATGATGTGGATTAAAGAGCAGTCGAAGTGGTTCGTCATCGGGGCCGCGCTGCTGATCGGCGCCGGCCTGATCATGATGGACCTTCCCGGCGCGAACGGACGCTCGGTGTCGAACCAGTCGGTCGGCGAGGTCGACGGCGAGGAAATCCCGACGATGTCGTTCCAACAGGACCTGCAGAACTACATCCGCGGCGAGGAAGCCCAGACCGGCAAGCCGCCCGAAGGCGCGAAGCTCGCCCAGGCCCGCCGCGACCTGTTCCAGTACCGGGTGCAGACCCTCCTCATGGGCCGCATGGCCAAGGCCTACGGCCTGCATGCCTCGCAGGAGGAAATGCTCGACTACGTCATGAAGAACCCCCGCGAGATCGCCTATGCGATCGCGCAGTACGAGGGACCCGACGCGGTGCCTTACTTCCTGCGCGACTCCGCGCTCAACATCCAGGTCTACCACAGCTGGTTGTCCCAGGACAGCGTCTACGACCGCCCGGGCCTGCGCGTGATCGAGCAGCAATTGAGCGCCGCCGTGATTCCCCAGATGCAATTGCAGCAGGTGTTCCGCTCGCAGGTGCACCGCACCGACCTCGAGGAGGCCTTCGCCTTCGAGGTCCGCGAGAACCGCGCGCGCCTTCAGTACTACCGCGTCCCGGCCGAGGCCTTCCCCGTCGATGTTGCCAAGATCACCGAGGACGAGCTCAAGAAGCACTTCGAGTCCCTGCCCGACAGCTTCTACGCCCGCACCGAGGCCGCCCGCCTGAGCTACGTGGTGCTGCCGCTGGTGCCCTCGGGCGCCGACACCGCGCTGATGCGCGACTTCGCGCGGGAGCTGCACGAGCGCGCCGTCGCCGGGGAAAGCTTCGCCGACCTGGCCCGCAGCTATTCCAGCGACGCCGCCAGCGCCGAGAACGGCGGCGAGCTGTCCCCGGCCACCCGCGCCGAATGGGTGCCCGAGTTCGCCGACGTTGCCTTCAGCCTCGCCCCCGGCGCGGTGTCGGAGCCGGTGCTGACGCCCTATGGTTACCACCTCATCCAGGGCGTTTCGCGCGAAGGCGACAAGGTGTCGGTGCGCCACATCCTGCTCAAGATCACGCCGGGCACCCAGACTATCGACAGCCTGACGGCGATCGCCGAAAAGGTGAAGGCCGAGGCCGAGGAATCCGGGCTGGAAGCCGCCGCCAAGGCGCGCGGACTGCAGGTGTCCAAGACCGCCGTCTTCGAAAAGGGAACCGTCCTGCCGCTGGGAACCACCTACGTACAGGGCCTGACGTCCTTCGCGTTCGGCGGGGCCGAGCGCAAGGCGAAGGTTTCCGAGGCGCTGCAGAACGACGACGCGATCTTCGTCTTCGCCCGCGACGCCATGTACCCGAAGGGACGCGACTTCGACCGCGCCCGCGAGGACGTGCTGCGGAGCCTGGTCCATGGCCGCCAGGTGGCCGCCGCCCGCAAGGAAGCCGAGCGCGTCCGCCCGCAGGTGATCGCCGCCAATCCCCTGCCCGCGCAAGCGGGCATGGCCGTGCTGGACAGCACCGGGCCCGTGAGCGGCGAGGAGTTCGTCCCCGGCTTCGGCTTCGGCGGCGTCGCCCTGTTCCGGAGCCTGCAGACGGAACCCGGATCCTGGAGCCCGGTGGTCGCGACCCCCGAGGGGGCCGTCTTTAGCCGCGTGGTCGAAAAACTGCCCGCGGACCCCGCGATGAAGGACATGAAGATCATGACCGCGCGCGCCGAAAGCGACAACTTCGTGATCTCCAACCTGTACCAGCAATGGATGACCGACCTGCCCAAATCGGTGAAGGTCGAAAACATGCTCGACCAGGTTTATCGGGAGTAAGAAAAAGTCGGGAGTTGGTGGTTGGGAGTTGGGGGTTAAACCCAACTCCAAGCCCATTAATATTTCCGCTGAATTGCCCTGGATACCGCAAAATCCAGGGCTTTTTTTTGCTTGCTCCCAACCCCGGGCGGCAGGTTTAAACCGGGCCTTGTTCCCAACCTCCAACTCAATTGACCCTACTTCTTCGACCCGCGTTTTTCTATACTTGCCCCGTTGCTGTGTTCGTCTAGTGGTTAGGACGCTGCCCTCTCACGGCGGAAGCAGGGGTTCAACTCCCCTACGCAGTACCAATTTTTTCGGCCCTTTTTTCGAAATTGAGCCGTTTTCGGGCCTCCAAGCCGCAAATAAGCCGTATATTAGAGGAAATAATCCGGCCCCACCCCAAGGGGGCTGGACTCCGTTCTTTCCTCGATTTCCTTCCGGAAGGCTCCAGAGAACCCAATGGAAAATCTGCTCGCGATGATTTTGGCCGGCGGACAAGGCTCCCGCCTGCAACCCCTCACCCAGGATCGCGCGAAACCCGCGGTGCACTTCGCCGGCAAGTACCGGATCATCGATTTCGTGCTGAATAATTTCGTGAACTCCGGCTGCCACCGCATCAAGGTGCTCACGCAGTTCAAGTCCGATTCGCTGAACCGCCATATCACCACGGCCTGGCAGCTGAACCGCAACCTCGACCAATACGTCGACCTGGTGCCCGCGCAGATGCGCATGGGCATGAACTGGTACACCGGCACGGCCGACGCGATCTACCAGAACGTGAACCTCATCCGCGACGTGAAGCCCGATTTCGTCGCCGTGTTCGGCGGCGACCACATCTACAAGATGGACGTCAACCAGATGCTGGCGCTGCACATCAAGAAAAGCGCCGTCGCCACCATCTCCGCGATCCCCGTTCCCATCGACGAGGCCGTCGATTTCGGCGTCGTGGAGGTGGACGAGGAAGGCCGCATGATCGGCTTCGAGGAAAAACCCGCCCGCCCGAAGGCCATGCCCGGACGCCCGGGCTGGGCCCTCGCCTCGATGGGCAACTACATCTTCAACAGCAAGTTCCTGGTGCGCGAGCTGCTTTCCGACAGCAAGCTCGAGAACTCGATGCACGACTTCGGCCGCGACATCCTGCCCTCGATCTACAACAACCACCCCGTGTACGTGTACGACTTCCAGACCAACATCATCAAGGGGGAGTCGGAGGGCACGGCGGGCTACTGGCGCGACGTGGGGAACCTGGAGGCCTTCTATGAGTCCAACATGGACTCGTGCTCGGTGTCCCCGCCGTTCAACCTGTACAACACCAAGTGGCCGCTGCGCACGGTGAACTGGAACCTGCCCCCCGCGAAGTTCGTGTTCGGCAAGGGCGACAACGACCGCCGGCGCGGCATCGCCGAGGACTCGATCGTCTCGGAAGGCTGCATACTCTCGGGCGGACGCGCGATCCACTCGGTGCTCTCCCCCGGCTGCACCATCCACAGCCACGCCCGCGTGACGGACAGCATCCTGTTTCCCCGCGTGGACATCGGCCGGGGCGCCGTCGTGCAGCGGACCATCATCGAGAAGGGCGTGAAGATCCCCCCCGGGTTCGAGGTGGGCGTCGACCTGGAGAAGGACCGCCAGCGCTTCCACGTCACCGACACCGGCATCGTGGTGATCGCGAAGGACACGATTATCGAGGTCTAGAGCCTTCAGCGTACAGCGTACAGCGTACAGCCGACGCAACCCAGGCCCAAACCGCCGGTTTTTGACCTAATTTTTATTTTCTCCCTATGCTCCAAGCTGTCCGCTGTACGCTGTACGCTCACCTTCTTCGACCCCCAGGAATTTCCCTGTCATGAACACCACCATCTTTCGTGAATACGACATCCGCGGCCTCGTGCCCTCCGAGCTGAACGCCGAGACAGTGACCGCCATCGCCAAGGCCTTCGGCACCTCGCTTTCGAAGCAGGGCGCGAAGATCATCGCGGTGGGCGGCGACGTGCGCACCCACACCCGCGAGCTGATGGACGCCTTCATCGCGGGCGTGACCTCCACCGGCATCGACGTGATCGACATCGGCACCGTGACCTCTCCCCTGTGCTACTTCAGCGCCTTCCACCTGAAGATCGACGGCTTCGCGATGATCACCGCCAGCCACAACCCCAAGGAATACAACGGGATCAAGCTGGGCGTGGGCAAGACCACCTTGTTCGGCGAGGAAATCACGAAGATCCGCGACCTCGCGATCAAGGGCGAGTTCGCCGCCGGCTCGGGCACCGTGCGCAAGCAGGATATCACCGAGGACTACATCGATTTCCTGGCCTCGAAGTTCAAGCTCAGCCGCAAGATCAAGGTCGTGTTCGACCCCGCCAACGCCACGGGCGCCCTGTTCGGCAGGCGCGTGCTGGAACGCGTCGGCGCGGAGGTCGTCAGCATTTACGACAGCGTGGACGGGAACTTCCCGAACCACCATCCCGACCCGACGGTCGCGGACAACGTCGTCGACCTGGGCAAGAAGGTCGTCGAGCTCGGGTTCGAGGTCGGCATCGGCCTCGACGGCGACTCCGACCGCCTGGGCGTGGTCGACGAAAAGGGCGAGCTGATCCCCGGCGACCTGCTGACCCTGATCTACGCGAAGGACATTCTCAAGGACCTGCCCGGGTCGAAGATCATTTACGAGGTGAAGTCCTCGATGGCCCTGGAAGAAGAGATCACCAAGGCCGGCGGCGTGCCGATCCTCTGGAAGGTCGGGCACTCGCTGCTCAAGAAGAAGATGTCCGAAGAAAAGGCTCCGCTCGCGGGCGAGCTCAGCGGCCACGTGTTCTTCGCCGACCGCTACTTCGGCTACGACGACGCCATCTACGCGGCCCTGCGCTTCCTCGAGATCCTGGACAAGACCGGCAAGAAGCCCACCCAGCTCCTCGACGGCGTGCCGCGCTATTTTAACACCCCCGAGATCCGCTGCGGCTGCGACGACGACCATGAGAAGTTCCGCATCGCCAAGGAAGCGGCGGCCTACTTCAAGTCCAAGTACGACGTGATCGACATCGACGGCGTCCGGATTTTGTTCGGGGATGGTTGGGGCTTGATGCGTGCCTCCAACACGCAGCCGAGCCTGGTGACGCGCTTCGAGGCCAGGACGCCGGAAAGGCTGGAGGAGATCAAGAACGAGGTCTTAACGAAGCTGCAGGAGTTCGGGCACATCCAGATCGGGATGAGTCACTGAGTTAGGGGAACATTAAGGAATAAAAAACCCGAGAGCACTCGGGTTTTTTATTCCCTATTCGCAGAAAATATCTTGATTATTCATGATAACACTAGTCACAAGGCGTCTATATGAGAATCAAAAAAATTAGACTCAGGGAATTTAAACGGTTTGATGACTTAACCATCGACCTGGGCGAAGCATCGCCAAAAATCGTAGCACTAGTTGGCCCTAATGGTTGTGGAAAAAGCTCGATCTTCGATGCATTCGAAGAAAAACTACGCGACTTTCGTAGCTACGGGCACGAAGGGGATTTGTTTTTCTCAAAGGCCCACTACTCAGAGGATGAGCATAAAAGAAAAAATGCAAAGTACAATAAAAATGAATCAATAGAAATTGAGACTTTAGGTGATCGCATAAATAGAACCAGCTTTTATATTCGAACGGCTTATCGATTCACGTCCAAACTATCCGTAAACAATCTTGCTGCGCTTCCAGAAATACTTAATTTGCGAGATGAGCCAATTAGCTCAATTGCGCTTGACGCGCGCCTAGAATCAAATTATAAACGTTTAGTTGCCGAATCATATTCTTCATTTTTTGTTGGCGAGAAAACCGGCATACAGGTAAGGGCGGAACTTATTGATAGAATCAACGAAATTTTATTAAAGGTAATTGATGCTGAAATTTCCGATCTTGGCAATATAATGGAAGGGCGCGGACAGCTATACTTCAAGAAGGGAAACTCCACGAATTTTCCTTATGCCAATTTATCATCCGGCGAAAAAGAGGTGGTAGACATCATTATTGACCTCTTGGTAAAAAAAGATGCGTATACCGATACCGTTATTTGCATAGATGAACCCGAGCTCCATTTAAATACCGCTATACAACGAAAATTGCTCATTGAAATCGACAAAATTATTCCTGAAAATTGCCAGCTTTGGGTTGCCACCCATAGCATTGGATTCTTGAGGGCTCTTCAAGAGGAACTAAAAGGAAAAGCTGCAATTATAGATTTTTCGGAAAGAGATTTTTTCTCTGGCACCCATGTCATTCGACCCATGGTTAGAAATAGAGCCAATTGGCAAAGAATATTTAGTACAGCCCTTGAGGATTTGACCGGATTAATAAGTCCGAAAACAATTATTTACTGCGAAGTCAAGGATCTTCCGGGACCCCAAAGAAAGGAGCAAGGCCTTGACGCACAGGTTTTCAATAATATTTTTTCAGAACAATATCCAGACGCGCTTTTTATCTCGAGTGGGGGAAATACTGAGCTTGATCAAAGAAGTCAAATAGCTATCAAAATATTGACTAAGGTTTTTTCTGATCTGGACATTTTAGTACTCAAGGATCGAGATATGGCCTCCGGACACTCGACCGACATAGGGGCACGTGAATTGTATCTAAAAACCAACCCTCCTAATCATCGCGTTCTTAAACGCTGGGAAATCGAAAACTACCTATATGACAAAACCGTACTTAAGAAGTATTGCGCAGAAAACAATTTAACCTTTGACGAAAACCTTTTTGATTCAACGGTTACTGACATAAACAATGAACTTGTCAAAGACATAACCGGACTAATTAAAAAGGCATGCGGGATAACTATTAGTATAAATCCAGAAACCTTTAAGCTTGCCCTTTCGAAGCAAATAACACCTGACATGATGGTTTACAAGGAAATGAAGGAGTGCATTTTTCAGACCCCTGCCTAAAACTTGCTTCGGGTGTCTATTTCGTCCACTCCACCTTCGGCTTCTTCTTCTGCGCCGCACAATCCCGTAGATACAGGTTGATCAGGTTCTGGTACGGCATCCCCGTCTCATCTGCCAAGCCCTTGAAATAAACTACCGTACCCGAGTCCAAGCGAATTGTCACCGACTGCTTCAGGCGTTTCGCATACGGATTCTTCCAGGACTTCATGTTCTCAAGATCGTAATGGTCTCTCATCCTTCTCTCCTTCCGTAGTCTTTTTGTTCCCCTCGTGTCGCTTTCCTGGCCGAAATGATTCGGATCACGGATCCTGCCTGCCGCATGCAGTGACAGATCATCAGCATCCTTGCTCTGGAACTCATTCCCAATAGCATGAACCGGTCCTCCTCTTCGGAATGATCGGGGTCGTAATACCCCCGCGCATTCTCGTCCTGGAAAACCGTCTTCGCCTCCTCGAACGAAATCCCATGCTTGCGCTGGTTGATCCGGTTTTTGTTTTCATCCCACTCGAGGCTCCAGAATTCCATCGAGGAATTGTATGTATAAGGTACATACAACTGGGTGAAAATGCGGCGCGTTCATTTTGTGTCTTGATAT
>JAJNBB010000023.1 GCA_021155885.1 Fibrobacteria bacterium
CCCAAGCCCGCGCGGCCCTGGTGGCGCGCGTTTCTTCTCATGCTCCTGCGGGCGCGCCTGCGGCGGCGGCACGTGCACGGCACGTTCCTGCACCGCTTGCTCGGGGAGCGCCTCTTCGCCCCGCAGCTCTGGATTCCCAACGCCGATTCCGCCGCGCGCGGCATGGCCTTCGGGACCTTCGTGGGCTTCTTGCCGCTGCCGGGGCTGCAGATGTTTTTCGCAGTGCTCCTCTGCTACGTACTGCGCGCCAACATCGCGGCGGCCGTACTCGGCACCCTGCTCACCAACCCGCTGACGACGCCGGCCATCGTCTGGGCGCAGTACAAGCTGGGTCGCTGGATGCTCCCCGCCGTGCGCTACGTTGACACGGGGGAATACGTCCTCGCGGGGCGCTCCTTCGCCGCCCTCAAGCCTTTCCTGCTGGGAAGCTTCGTGTCCTCGGTGGTCCTGGGGCTGCTCGCCTACCCGCTCACGCTGGGCGCATGGAAGCTGGCGGCCGGTGTCATCGCGCGCCGAAAACGCCGCCGCGCTGAAGACCGCGCGAGGCATTGAGCGCGCGTCTCGCGCATTTCACGCAACGCGCAAAGCCCTTCCTGTCTCGTTTAAAACGTATTCGACGATATCGCCCGGGCCAATTTGGCACCCAATTACACAACAGCAAGATATTGTAAGGTGCGCGCGAATCTAAAAAGTACGAGCCTCCACTTTAATTCATGAGTTATCTTTTAGATATACCGCGAATTTTTTTTGAGTGTATAATGTTTTCATAGGCCCTTTTTCTTTTGCCCCGGGTGTTCGTAATTTTCGAACGCTCTCGGGGCCCCTTTGACGGGAGTGAGAGCGGCCCGGGAAGTCCGAAGGTTCGGCGGGTTTTGGATGCAGCAGGTTCTTTATAAAGGAAACGACGTGAAAAAGAAAACCAAGAAGCAAGGGACTCCCGGATCCGCGCCGACCCGCTGGGACGCGCAATGGGACAAGCAGTTCTCGTACCTCGCCAAGTTCCGCGCGAAGAACGGCCGCTGGCCCAAGGCTTCCGAGGATTTTCCGAAGGACAACCGCATAGGCCTTTGGGCCAACCGCCAGCGCGACCTCCGCGAGCGCGGCGAGCTCGATCCCGCGCGCGTGAGCGCCCTGCAGAAGGCCGGCTTCGACTGGAACAAGATCGACGCGCGCGGCATGCATTGGGACGAACAGTTCGCCCACCTCGTAGAGTTCCGCCGCCGCAACAAAAACGAATGGCCCATCGCCCGCGAGGAGTTTCCCAAGAACAACCGCCTCGGCTTGTGGGTCTGGCGCCAGCGCCAGGCGTACGCCGCCGGCACGCTGCCCAAGAAGCGCATCTCCCAGCTGGAAAAGATCGGCTTCCCGTTCGAGCTTCCCGACAGCTGGGAGGAGCATCTCAAGAACCTGAAGCTCTATCGGGCCAAGAACCCGGCCCGCTGGCCCAAGGCCCGCGAGGAGTTTCCCAAGGGCAACCGCCTGGGGCTCTGGTGCCACCTGCAGCGCTGCGCCTACAAGGCCGGCAATCTTTCCGCCGAGCGCGCCGCCTCCCTGGAGAAGGTCGGCTTCCAGTGGAGCGTGAAGCAGGTCAGCTGGAACCGCTTTTTCGAGGCCCTCAAGGAATACAAGAAGAGCAACCCGAAGAAGTGGCCCGTGCTGCAGGCCACGGCCCTCAAGGACCGCCGCCTCATCGCCTGGTGCAGCATCCAGCGCAACAAGAAGCGCGCCGGCAAGCTGGAGGCCGACCAGATCGCCCAGCTCGACAAGCTCGGCTTCCGTTGGTAGCTCGGGAACGCTTGCGGTTCTAAAAGGCGGGGAGAAATCCCCGCCTTTTTTTGTGGGTTCGGGGGTGGGTCTCCGGGTCGGCCCTGCCGCCGTTGGACGGGCCCGAAGTTATCTTTTGGCCCTATGTCGGATTCAACGAAATGACCGCGCGCGACGTTTTGTTCCGGTGGCTCGGAGCCCGCCTCGACGCACCCGCGCTCGAGTGGCTTTCCGGCCAGTGCGCGCGCCTCGAGGCCGGCGCCCCGGACAACGTCCTGCATCTCGCCTTCGGCCAGGCGCCCCGCCGCGCCGGCGAGAAACGCGGCGCGCCCTTGAACGCCTCGCCCGCCGAGCAGGCCGAAGCCCGCGCCGTCCATTCCGGCTGGGATCTCCACGACTGGACGGTCGATCAGGCCATGCGCGCCGCGCTCCTGCTCTCCCTGCCCTCGGATAAAAAAAGCGCCTCCCCCGACTCCATGCGCGCCATCCTGGCCCTGCACCAGACCGCCGACCTGGGCGAGCACGTGGCCCTGGCGCGCGCGCTGTTCCTGCTTCCGGGCGCCGCCGACGCCCAGCACGTCGCCCGCGAGGCGGCCCGCAGCAACATGGGCGACGTCTTCCGCGCGATCTCGCAGCGCAATCCCTACCCCGCCGCGCATTTCGACGAGACCGCCTGGAACCAGATGGTCGCGAAATGCGTCTTTACCGACGTCCCCCTGCGCACGGTCCTGGGCCTGGACGCGCGCGCGAACGAGGCCCTGGCCCGCATGCTTCTCGACCTCGCGCAGGAGCGCAAGGCCGCCGGGCGCCCGCTCTCGCCCGAGGCCTGGCGCTGCATCGTCCCCTTCTCCTCCTTCGAGAGGGAGGGGGACGCGCTGGTCTTTCTCGCGGACATGCTGGCGCACGGGGGCGCCGGGGCGCGCGCCGCCGCGCTCGCCCTGCGGAACGCGCCCACCGCCTCCGGCCGCCTGCTGCTGAGCGCGGCGGCCCCCGAACTGCTTTCGCTCGCCGAGGCCGGAACCCTCACCTGGGACAACTTTGATGAGCGCCTCTAAGGATGCCTTTCTATTCGAACCGGCTGCGACCTTCGGCCAGGTTCGTCACGCTCCATCGGCGATATTACGACCCATATCGCCTGCTTCGCGTTCCTGCCCGACCTCGGTCTCGCTCGGTTCTCTTAACGAAATTCATCCCTAGAGGCGCTCATGACCAAGCCTGACCAGACCCCGTTGCGCTACATCGATCCGCACATCCACATGGTTTCGCGCACCACCGACGATTACCAGGGGATGCGCGAGGCGGGCATCGTTGCCGTCATCGAGCCGGCCTTCTGGGTCGGACAGCCGCGCACGACGCCGGGCACCTTCCTCGACTACTTCTCCTCCCTGCTGGGATGGGAGCGCTTCCGCGCCTCGCAGTTCGGCATCCGCCACTATTGCACCATGGGGCTGAACTCCAAGGAAGCCAACAACGAGGCCCTCGCCGAGCAGGTGCTCGACATGCTGCCGCGCTTTCTAGGCAAGGAGGGCGTGGTGGCGGTCGGGGAGATCGGCTACGACGAGATCACCGCCGCCGAGGACAAGGCCTTTCGGGCCCAGCTGGAGCTCGCGAAGGAAACGGGCCTTCCCGTCATGATCCACACGCCGCATCGCGACAAGAAGCGCGGCACCTCGCTCAGCATGGACGTGTGCCTCGAGCACGGGCTCGATCCCGCGATGGTCGTCATCGATCACAACAACGAGGAGACCTGCAAGGAAGTCCTCGACCGCGGGTTCTGGTGCGCGTTCACGATCTACCCCTCGACCAAGATGGGCAGCCAGCGCATGGTCAACCTCATCAAGCAGTACGGCCCCGAGCGGATCATCGTCGACAGCAGCGCCGACTGGGGCATCAGCGACCCGTTGGCCGTCCCCAAGACCGCCGCGCTCATGCTGGAGCAGGGGGTCCCGCCCGAGCACGTGGATCTGGCCTGCTACCGCAACGCCTTGACGATCTATGGAAAAAGCGGGCAGATGAGCGAGGACTGGCTCGATCCGGCCTCCGTCGACACGAGCAAGGTCTTCCAGGGCAATAGCATTCAGCGCGGCGGCACGCTCGGCGACCCGCGCGTGGTTCCCGGCAACTCGAAGCTGATCCAGAATTAAACGCGGGAATGGCCGCAAAAGATCGCAAAGAAAAAGGGCCGCTATTTCGCGGCCCTTTTTTTGCGTTCTTTGCGATCCTTTGCGGCAATCGCGTTTGTGCAAGCGGGTCAGAAGAAGAATCGAGTTCCCAGACCGGCCATGACGTAGCCCGAGGTGTTCGGGACCACGTTGATTCCCGGCGCGATCTCGAAGAAGATGTCGAAGGGCGCGGTCGCGAACTGGTATTCGAGGCCGACCGCAATGCGGAATCCCACCCGGATGCCGTCCTCGCCCGGGGGCGCGTCCCAGAACGTGGCGTTCAGGCCGGGGCCGTAATACAGGGGGAGCCTTCCCTTCGAAACGCGAATCAGGTTGTAGTTGTAGAAGATGTAATCGGCGCCCAGGTAGATGCTGCCGTCGCCATAGCACCGGTCGCGGTCGCCGGGGCCGGGACCGTCGCAGTTTCCCCAGCCGTTGCGGTAGGAATTGTACCCGAAAATGGCGTTAATGGAGTTCGGTCCCGAGGGGATTTTGAGCGAGAGGCCCGAGGGGTTGCCGAGGATGATTCCCAGCCCGAAGCTTTCGCGTTGGTTCTGCGCGGTCGCCAATCCCGTCGTTAAAACGGCCAATCCTAATAGAGCGATAATTTTTTTCATGAGAATCTCCATTCCGGAACGAATGTCCCTGTAATACAACTACAAAGGTGACTGCCGCGCTGTCACGGGAACATGGGGTGATTCCCTACGTTGACACAATTCGTTTCGAATCGGGGACGGAATGTCCTCAAGGACTCTGGACTCAATGCCCGGTACTCGGGGCCGTTTACCGGGCGCGCCGCGATCCGTTCACGCGAACTTCCACGAATCCCGTAAAGGAGCCCATGGACGTCAATGGAAAGGAGTAAGTTCCGGCCCCTTGGGGTCCGTTGAAAATTTCCGAAACCAGCCGGCCCTGTACGTCAACGAGCCGGATCTGCACGCGAGAGGCATGGGAAAGCCGGTACTTCAAGGCGCCATTCTCCACCCGAAATCCATTTGCAGAATCGCGCGCGGCCGGCTTTCGGTCGACGGAAGTTGTCCCCGCATCCAATAAGCAAATCAAGGTTCCATCCTGACCGACGGCACACCCCGATACGGCGCCCACAGAAAGGGCATATAAAGACGTCCCCAGCGCGGGGAACTCGGCCGTCCAGGTGGAGCCTCCGTCAGTTGTCTTTTCTACTCCGCCTCCTCCGGCCCTGTACCCGGTAGCCGGATCGAGAAAAACCACGCCATTCCAGACCGTTGTGGGTGAGGGAAGAGGTGTCCAGGTCGTTCCCCCATCCGTCGTCTTTAGCATGATTCCGCTACCCGCCACATAACCTGTGTTGTCGCTGACAAAATGCACCGCCCTCAAGTCCTTGGTTGTGCCGCTTGTCCTTTTGGACCATATGCCGTTATTATAGCGAAGGATGACCCCTACTTTGCCCACGGCGAAGGCAAAATTCTTATTGACGAAATGCAAGGCATGCAAGTCTTCGATCAGGTTGAATTGGGAAGCCCAGCCGGCGCCCCCATTGGTCGTTTTAAGCAGGAGGCCCGCTTCTCCCGCGATATAGCCGGTGTCGGCGTCGAGGAAGTGAATCCCGCTGAGCGTTAAGGTCGTTCCCGTGCTGATTCCCGACCAGGTTGTTCCGCCGTTGGTCGTCTTGAAAAAAGATCCGGACGAGCCGACCGTAAACCCGGTATTTTTGTTCAAAAAATGGAGAGCATTGAGCGTAGGCAGCGCGGGAAGCGCGGTGGAAATCCACGAGACGCCCCCATTCGTCGTCTTCAGAAAAACGCCGCCATATCCCACGATGAAGCCGGTAGTGTCGCCCAGGAACTGAACGGCGGTAAGGCTTTTGGAGGGATACGGCGAGCGGGAATTCCAGGTGGAACCTCCGTCGGTCGTCTCGAGAATGGTCCCGCTATTGCCCACCAGGAAGCCCCTTTGCGCGGTGAGAAAATACACGCGGTTCACCCCCGGCGGGTAGGCCATGTCCATCTGGACCCAGGTTTTCCCTCCGTCGGAGGTCTTGAGGAAATAGCTTCCCGTAACCGAGATATATCCATGGTTGTCGTCGGTGAAGTAGACCGAGTTATAAACTCCCGAGTTATAAGGTCCCGCGGGCCCGGAGGATGTGTCCCATGTCGCGCCCCCGTTCGTGGTCTTGAGAATCCTGAAGTTGGCGCCGATCACATAGCCGATGTTTTTGCTGGGGAAAAATACCGCTCTCAGGACGCCGGTCACCCCGCTAGTCAGCGCTGTCCAGGTGTTGCCGCTATCCGCGGTCTTGAAGATGACGCCTGAGTTGCCTACGGCATACCCGGTGGCGGGATCCGGAAAGCTGACCCCGTTCAGGGACGGGGGATTTACGGTGCTGGTTTTGAAGGTCCAGGAAGCTCCTCCGTTCGTGGTTTGGCGGATTCCGTCTCCTCCCACCACGGTTCCTTGCCGGGCATTGCGAAAAAACAAATCGCGAAGTTCGTTGTTCGTGCCGGAATTAAGGGGCGCCCAGGTTTCCCCGCCATTAACGGTTTTTAGAATCGTTCCCAGCTCGCCCAGGGTGAATCCGGTATCGTGATTCGGGAACTGAACCTTCCTCAGTGGGGTCGCTCCGGCAATGGGATGGGAAACCCAGGTTCCTCCGCCATTCGTTGTTTTCAAGAAAGTGCCCGCGCTGCCTACCGCATATCCCGTGACCTTGTCGCCTAAAAAGGACACATCGTATAGATTCTGGGTCAACATCGGATTCATCAAGGTCCATGACTTTTCGGATGCCGGGGCCAGGCAAATCAAAAGGCCATGCAGCCACAAAAATCGAAGCGAGATAGGCGTCATCGAGAGAAGACTAATAATCCATCGTAACACGTTCCCCATGCGGCGGCGGTTGCCGAGGTTCCCTTATTACAGTATGAATTCCAATTCCGGACAAAAAAAACCGGGGCTCCTTGAGGGGAGCCCCGGAGAAAAACCCGGGGACAGGAGAGGGGAGAGAGGTTTCTCGGAGAATCTCCAGGTTTTTACTTCTGGATTTAATCTACCCCATCATGGCGAGTTCGTGTGCCTCTTCCATACTTCTTAACGCGGCGAGGCCTTTTTCTTTTATTTGACGGACTCGCTCCTTGGAGAGGCCGATCACCTCGCCAATTTCCTCCAAATTGAGGGGTTCGTGATAGCCGATCCCGAAATACATTCCCAAAACGGTCTTTTCCTGCTCGGGCAGGCGCTGGAGGAGAGACGAGACCCGTTTTTGCTTGGATTCTTCCTCGATGTGGGCATCGGGGGCCTCGGCGTTCTCGTCGCGGATGACGTCCATCACGCTAGAGCCTTCCTCGGTCCCGATGGGGTCGTCCAGGGAGGCGTGCCGCATGCCCATTTCCAGGATTTTCTCGACCTGCGTGCCGGTATAGCCCAGCTTTTCGCCCAAGGCCTCGGTGTCCATCACCAGCCCGCCGCCGATGGTCTGGCGCATGGTGATGTTGTGTTTGGAGAAACGGCGCAAAATCAGCTCTTTTTCGGCGCTGATGCGGACCAGGCGGGCTCGCTCGGCGATGGCCCGGGTGATCGACTGGCGGATCCACCAGACGGCGTAGGAGATGAATTTGAGGTTCCGGCCCAGATCGAAGCGCTTGGCGGCCTCGATCAGTCCCAAATTCCCCTCATTGATCAGCTCCGGGAGCGAAAATCCCTGGTTTTTATACATAAAGGCCACGTTGATGACGAACTTGAGGTTCGAGCACACCAGGCGGTTCATGGCGCGCTGGTCCCCGGCCTTGACCCGGGTCAGAAGCTCCACTTCCTCGGCGCGGGTGAGGAGGGGGTACTTGGTGATGTCCTTGATATATTGGTAATAGAGGGTTGCGCCTTCCCAAGCTTCGGATGATTGATGCGTCATGTTGGATTCCTTTGTTAAGGTTCGGCCGGTTAACTGTATAGAAGTTACCGCCCCCTTTCCCTTCCTTTGTCACAGGCCTGTCATTACGCCGCATTTTTTCGCGCAGACAATCTTTCATCAGAGTTACCTTTACCGTCCCGCCCCGGCCCATTGACGAGCTGCGGGCCTTTATTTGGAGCCCTTCCGTGAATATCGCCGAACTTATCGCCTCAGAATCCGGTCTCAATGTGGAACAAGTCCGTAATGTTCTGTCACTGTTCGACCAAGGATCCACGGTTCCCTTCATCACGCGCTACCGCAAGGAGGCGACCGGCTCCCTGGACGAGGTCGCGATCTTCCTGATCGAGGAGCGGTACGCCTACTTCAAGGAGCTCGAGGACCGCCGCCAGACCGTGCTGAAGAGCATCGGCGAACAGGGCAAGCTGACGCCCGAGCTCGAGGCGAAGATCCTGGCCGCGGTGTCGAAGACGGTGCTGGAGGACCTGTACCTGCCCTACAAGCCGAAGCGCCGCACGCGCGCCATGGCCGCGAAAGAGGCGGGCCTGGAACCCCTGGCGCGGACCCTGGAGGCGCAGGCGCCTACCGACGGCAAGACGCCGGAGCAGCTGGCGGAGGCGTTCGTCAACGCCGGGAAGAACGTGGCCGACGCGGCGGCGGCGCTGCAGGGCGCGCTCGACATTCTTTCGGAAGAGCTCGCGGAGAATCCCGAGGTGCGCGCACAGGTGCGCGAGCTCGCGCTGAAGGACGGCCTGTTCACGGCCGCGGCGCGCAAGGATTGGGAGGGCAAGCGCTCCAAGTTCGAGATGTATTACGCCTTCAAGGAGAAGGTGAAGGACCTTCCCTCCCACCGCATCCTGGCGATGCGCCGCGGCGAAAAGGAAAACGTGCTGAAGACCGAGCTGATGCTCGACGACGAGAAGGTGCTGGGCCTGCTGCGGCAGCGCGTGCTCAAGCCCTCGTCCCCGTTCCAGGCCGACCTGGAAAAGATGACCGCCGACGCGTACGGCCGCCTGCTGAAGCCGGCGATCGAGACCGAAACGCGCCTGCACCTCAAGGAACGCGCCGAGAGCGAGGCCTTCAAGGTGTTCCAGAAGAACCTGGCCGACGTTCTGCTCGCCCCGCCCGCCGGCTCCAAGACCGTGCTCGGCGTGGACCCCGGCTTCCGCTCGGGGGTGAAGCTCGCCGTGGTCGACAACACCGGGAAGCTGCTCGAGCACCGCACGATCTACCCGCTGCAGCCGCAGAAGCAGGTCGAGGCGTCGACCACCATCCTGCTGGCGATGATCGAGAGCTTCAAGGTCGAGATCGTCGCCATCGGCAACGGCACCGCCTCGCGCGAGGTGGACGAGCTGATTTCCGAGGCGTTCAAGCAGTTGGAGAACCCGCCGATCAAGGTGATCGTCTCCGAGGCGGGCGCGTCGGTCTACTCGGTGTCGCCGATCGCGGGCAAGGAGTTCCCGGATCTCGACGCGACGATCCGCAGCGCGGTGTCGATCGCCCGCCGCATCCAGGACCCGCTGGCGGAGCTCGTCAAGATCGACCCGAAGTCGATCGGCGTGGGCCAGTACCAGCACGACGTGAACCAGAACGAGCTCAAGCACAAGCTGGAGCAGGTGGTCGAGTCCTGCGTGAACCGCGTGGGCGTCGACGTGAACCAGGCCTCCGAGGCCCTGCTATCGCATATCTCCGGAGTGAACAAGGCCCTGGCCAAGAGCATCGTCGACTACCGCAACGAGAACGGCCTGTTCCCCTCGCGCTCGGCGCTGGTCAAGGTCCCGCATTTCGGCCCCAAGGCCTTTGAGCAGGCGGCGGGCTTCCTGCGCGTGCGCGGCTCGGAGAACCCGCTCGACGCCTCGGCGGTCCACCCGGAGCGCTACGATCTGGTGAAGACCTTGTGCGAGGACGCCGGGGTGCCGCTGTCGGAGATCATCGGCAACGCCGAGGCGATCCGCAAGATCGAGCTTTCGAAGTACGCGACCCCCGAGGTCGGCATGCCGACCTTGATCGACATCGCCGCCGAGCTCGAGAAGCCCGCGCGCGACCCGCGCTCGGAGTTCGTCTACGCGCGCTTCAACGCCAAGGTGCAGGACCTCAAGGATCTGCACGAGGGGCTGACGCTTGAGGGCGTCGTCACCAACGTGACGGCCTTCGGCGCCTTCGTCGACATCGGCGTCCACCAGGACGGGCTGGTCCACATCTCGGAGCTGTCCGACAAGTACGTCGCGGATCCGAGCAAGGTGGTGGCCCCGGGCCAGGTGGTGCAGGTGCGCGTGCTGGGCGTGGACATGGAGCAGAAGCGCATTTCGCTGTCGATGAAGAAGGACACGGCCGCGCCCGTGAAGGGCGAGGGTCGGGGCGGCAACCGCGACACCCGCGGCAAGGGTCCCGCCGTCAAGCCGAAGAAGCCGGTCGCGACGCTGGATCAGCTCAAGGACAAGTTCGCCCCGGCGGGCCAGCAGAAGCAGAACAACATCAAGTTGGCCGTTTCGCTGAAGTCGCTGATGCGTTCGGGGCGTTGATTCCGTGGAATCGTCCGTAGGGGGGAGGCATGCCTCCCCCCTACGGCGCCCCGAACCGCATCGCGCGACCCGAAAACGCGCCCCAAATGGGGCGCGTTTTTTCGTTCCCGGCGCTAACTTGTATCTATGAAAACATTCGGCATTCCCACCGTTTCTTTTGCGCTGGTCCTTCTCGCCCTCGCCGTCCCGGCCTCGGCGCAATTCACCTATCCCGGATGCGACACCGTCAAAGCCTCCGACTTCCGGGTGGACACCCTCGTGCGCGGGACCGGCGCGGACGCCCTGACGAAGGAGCCCCTGAAGATGGCGTTCTCGACGGACGCCCAGGGGAATGTCGACGTGTACTTCGTGCAGCGCCACGGGATGGTGCGCAAGTACAGCGGCGCGACGCGGACGACCGCCACGATCGCGAACTTTAACTTCTCCAGCGGCACGAGCCAGACGGATTCCACGCAGATATACGCAGGCTCCCCCGCCTCGAGCGAGGGGCTGATGGGCATCGCGCTGGATCCGAACTTCAAAACCAACGGCTGGGTGTATTTGTACACCACCATCAAGACCGTCTGGCGCGTGCAGCGCTACAAGCTGACGGGCGGAGCCCTGGACATGGCCAGCGCCAAGACCGTTTACCGCTTCACGCACCCTTCTTTCTCCCAGCACATGGGCGGGGCCATCCGTTTCGATGGCGAGGGAAACTTCTGGATCACGGTTTCGGACAACGGCAGCACGCCTTCGGGTTCTTCGCCCACGACCTGGCCCGAGGCTCCGGACCTGCGATATCTGTCCTCCAAAACGAATAGTCAATTCGGAAAAATCCTGCGGATAAGGTTGATTGCCTTCGGCGACGATCAGAATCCCGTCCCCGGGCCCGGTACGACTTACACCATCCCCGCCGGCAACCTGCGCAACCGCTTCCTGGAGATCGGCGGCCGGGCCAGCCAGGACACCAACAAAATCCTGCCCGAGATCTACGTGATGGGGACCCGCAACGCCTATACGCTCGCGATCGACTCGGTGCGCAAGGGCATCGCCTGGGGCGACGTGGGCCCGGACCAGTTCGGCAACAACTCGACGAATCCTTCGCAGATGAGCGAGGAATACAACTTCACCACCCGCCCGGGAAACTTCGGGTATCCGTATTGGGTGGGCAACAACAACGGCGGAATCACGCTGACGAATGCGCCCCTGCCGCCGGGCAGTACGCTCGCGGCCCCCATCGCCACGTTTTCGAGCGCGTCGGTCAGCCATAACGGCATCGACACCTTGCCGCCCGCCCGCGGGTCGATCATCGCCTACGGAAAGGCATGCGCCGTCACGGGACCCGTCTACTACTACGACCCCGGCCTGGCTTCCGCGGTCAAGTTCCCGCCGCATTTCCACGGCGCGTGGTTCGTGGGCGACTTCAACAACAACTGGATCGACGCCGTGGCCTTAAGCGCGGCGGGCGACACCATGAAGGCCCGCAAGAAGCTGTTCAGCGGCGGCACGGGCAACGCCGCCGCGCTGATGCGCGTCCCGTTCATCCCCGGGAGCAACGGGTTGCTGGAAATGGAGATGGGTCCCGACGGCGCGCTGTACGTCCTGAATTATTCCGGCTACCGCTCCACGACCCCGACCTCGGGAATCCTCCGCATCGCGTACACGGGTTCCTGCCGTCCCACCGTGATGCCGGTGGCCTTCGGGAGGGACCTTCGCGCCCCGGCCATTCGCCTGAGCGGCGGCCGCGTGAACATTTCCAGCGGAGGCCCGCACCGCGCCGAGATCCGCGACCTTTCGGGCCGCCTGGTCTGGAGCCGGCAAGGCCGCGGTCCGGCCGTGTATGACCTCCATGAGGCCTCCGGATTCGGCCTGGGCCTTCTGACCGTGACCGTTCCCGGGGAACGCTTCTCCCGCAAGCTTTTCCGGTAAACCGTGCGCGTTCTCCTCACCGGCGCCACCGGGTTCGTGGGGGACGCCGTGACGGCGCGATTGTTGGCCGCGGGGCACGCGGTGACCGCCCTGTCCCGCGACCCGGCCGCCGCGCGCGCGCGGCTCCCCGAGGCGGTGGAGATCCTTCCGTGGAAACCCGCCTCCGGCCCCCTGACACTTCCCGCCAATCTCGACGCCGTGATCCACCTTGCCGGCGCCTCGATTGCGGGGGGCCGTTGGACCGCCTCGCGCAAAAGAAAACTGTGGAGCTCCCGCGTCGACGGCACGCGCGCCCTGGTGGCGGCGTTGGCCGCGACGGGACGCTTTCCCGAGGCCTTCGTGTGCGCCTCGGGCATGGGCTATCACGGGGACGCCGGCGACTGCGCCGTGCTGCCCGGCGACCCGCCGGGTGGAGACTTCCTGGGGCGTCTCGCGGCCGCCTGGGAAGCCGAGGCGAACAAAGCGACGAACTTCGGCGCGCGCGTGGTTTGCGTGCGGCTGGGGATGGTACTAGGTAGGGAAGGCGGGGCGCTTCCTCCGCAGATCCTGGCGACCCGGTTCGGGCTGGGAGCCGTCCTCGGCAAGGGGGACCAGTATTGGCCGTGGATTCGGGTCGGCGCGGCGGCCGACCTTTTCCTAGAAGCCGCCTCCGATCCGCGCATCACCGGTCCGGTGCATGCCGCCGCGGGCGCGCCGCTCACGCAGGGCGAATTCGTGCGCGCGCTGGGAGCCGCCCTTCGTCGGCCGGTTTGGTTCCGGATCCCGGCGTGGGTGTTGCGCCTGGGCCTGGGAGAGATGGCCGACCTCTTCCTGCACGGGCAAAAGGTCGTCCTCGAGCCGGGACGTCCCGGCGGTGAAAATGCCGGGGATTCGCTCTCCGCCGCCCTGCGCGACCTTCTGGATCCCCGTTAGAGCGCCCCCATTCGCCCGAATTGCCCGAATTGCGACTTCGGGACGAAAAATTCCAGCATCGGCGATAGATTAGGCGTATGATCCTTAAAAACTTATCCGGCGCGGTTTTCACCGCAACCTTGTCCCTCGGCGTTTCCTTCGTCGCCGAGGCCGGCGCCCAGGCGTTCACGAAAGCCGACTCCGGCTGGGTGCGCCTGTTCAACGGCACCGACTTCACGGGCTTTTATTCCCGCACCTACAACGTGAGCGGGGTGAACGCGCCCCTGGTCACGCCGCCCGGCTCGCCCTACTCCATCGAATACGCGGGCACCGACACCGCCGCGATTCGCGTCGGCACCACCGCCAACCAGGGAAACATCGGAACCCTCGACACGACCTTCAGCCACTACCGCCTGCGGTGGGAGATGAAGCATGACGCCGTGAACGGCAACAACAACGCCGGCCTTACCTACCACGTGGATGAATCGGCCATCCGCATGCAGAACAACTGGCCCCGCTCGATCGAGTTCCAGGGCAAGCAGAGCGAAGCGGGATCGGCTTTTTCGATCCAGCAAGTCACCTTCACCACGCGCACCTCGGGCACGGGCCAGGGGAGCAATTACGTGTCCACCGGGGGATCGCTGGTGCAGGCCTGCGAATATGGTTGCAACGGCCGGTGGTACAAGGGCAACCCCCTGATCCAGCCCTACGACGCCGCCACCCCCACGGTGACCCGCTGGCTGCGCTTCCATCTCGTCCTGCGCGGCGCGGACAGCGCCATCCACATCGTGAACGACACCACGGTGATGCGGCTGTGGAACATGCGCATCTTCAACGATTCGACCCGGACCACCGGATCGACGAGCAGCGGCCAGGCTTCGGCCTCGAACAACACCCCCGCGCGCCCTTGGGACCGCGGGGGCCTGGCGTGGCAGGCCGAGGGGTCGTTGGTGCGCTATCGCCGCCTCGAGGTGATGCGGATTCCGCCGAGCACCCCCATGAACGAGCATTTTTTGCATCGGGTGTTTTTGTTGGATACGAACCGATCCTTCGTAGTGGGAGCGGTGGACACGATCAGGTGGCGCGGCATAGGAACGATCCCTCGAATCAAGCTCGAATATCGAAAGACAACTCCCTCGAACTCTTCATGGGTCACGATTGTCGACTCGACTTCCAACACCGGCTTCTATGCCTGGACCGTACCCAACGGCGCCTATGGAAGCTTCCAGCTTCGCATCAGTGGTCCGGATTGGGTCCAGGCAGACACAGCGGGTGCCGCCGCCCTGTTGGTGGGCGTACTTCCCGGCGCGACTCCGGGAAGATTGGCCTTCTCCGTTCCCGGTCATGGATCCATTCTCACCGGGCTTTTTGAAGGGACCCGCGTCGAGATTCACGATGCCTCGGGAACGCTCGTGCGCAGCATCGTCTTGGGGAGCGAGAGTTCGATGTGGGACCTGGCGGATTTGCGGGGCGCCCGAGTCCCCCCGGGCATGTACTTCCTGAGAGCGTTGAGCGAAACTCGGGCGTATCGGGTGGGACGGGCCTTGGTCTGGTAGGAATCTCTACGCCGGCGGCATATTTTTTAAGAAATTATGACCATGGCCCCGGTTTCTAAAACTTTCCCCCGTGACAAGGGCGGCGAGCGCCTCAACTTCCTGGGCGGCGCGGCGGTCGGCGCGGTCGCGGGTCTCGGCCTGGGCGTGGCGCTGCATCGCGGCACTCGTCGGCGGGCGATGTTCCGGCTTCTGTTCGCGGTGGCCGTGGGCGCGGGCGCCTACTGGCAGGAGAAGCGCCGCGCGCGCGAACTCGCCGCCCATCTTCGCCGCTCCGGCTATCCCCTGGAAACCCGATGACCGTTTGGACTTCTTCCGACCGCCTCTTGCTGCGAGAGGCGGGCATTTCCATTGAAAACGCCGAGAACCAACTGCGCCTGCTGCGCGAGGGCGTTCGCCCTCCCCGCCTGATCCGGCCCGCCACGCGCGGCGATGGCATCGAGACGCTGGATCCCGAAGCCATCGCGGCCCTGGCCGCGTCCTACCGGCGCGCCTGCGCCGAGGGGCGCTGGATCCATTTCATCCCGGCCTCCGGCGCGGCCACGCGCCTGGCGGAAAGCCTGGGAGAGCTTGCTTCTTCCCAAACTCCGGAAGCCGCGAAGCTACGGGCCCTGCTCGGGGATCCCGAGGCCTTGAAGAGCCTCCCCAAGGCGCTGATGCCCTTTCATGAATACGCGGGAGTCGTGCGGACGCCGGTCGAGGAGCACATCCGCGAAGCGGCGGCCCTCGCGCCCGGCGTGGAGGCGCGCCTTCACTTCACCATCGCTCCCGAACACGAGGCGCGCTTTGTGGCCGAAGCGGAATCCGTGCTGAAGAGGCTGCGCGGCGAAGGTCTGCGCGCCGAGGTCACGCACTCCTTCCAGGATCCCTCGACCCAGACTTTGGCGCTGGACGAGGCGGGGGAGCCGTTTCGCGACGACGAAGGAAACCTGGTACTGCGGCCGGGCGGGCACGGCGCGCTTCTGCGCAACCTCGAAGAGGCGGCCCGGGCCGTTGGAAGCCAAGGAGCGGCGTTCGCCTGGATTCGCAATATCGACAACATCCCCGTCGAACGAATCCGCGCCGAGGGCCGCGAAACGCGCCGCGCGCGCGGGGGACTCCTGCAGGAACGCGCGGCCGGCGACCGGCCGACCCGGGTGTGCGGGATGGTTCCCAACACCGGCGAGCCGGGCGGCGGGCCGTTCTGGGTTGAGCGCGGGGTTGAGCGCGGGATCGAGACCGCGCACGGCCCGCGCCTCCGCATCGTCGAGTCGGCCGAGGTGGACGCCTCGGATCCGGAACAACTGCGGATCTTCCGGGCGGGCACGCACTTCAACCCCGTGGATTTGGCGGTCTCGCTGCGCGACACCGCCGGCGAGGCATTCGGCCTGGAGAAGTTTTCCGATCCTTCCGCCTGCTTCGTCGCCTCCAAGAAAAACGCGGGCCGCGCGCTCAAGGCGCTCGAGTGGCCGGGCCTGTGGAACGGGGCGATGGCGGACTGGGAAACCCATTGCGTCGAGATCCCCTTGTCGCAATTCGCGCCCGTCAAAACCGTCGCGGACCTGCTCAGGCCCGAACACCAGGAGGTTCCATGAATTTTCGTTTCCTCGCCCCCGTCGCGGGAATGGCCTTCCTGCTTTCCGCCTGCAACCAGGCCCCGAATGAGCCCAGCGCTCCCGAACCTTCTTTGATCGGTCCCACCTGGATCCTGCGTTCCGTCCATTTCGGGTCCAGCTCCGTTACGGTCACTCCGACCCACTACACCCTGCACTTCACCGACAGCGGCATTGTGCACGCCCAGGTGTCTTGCCACGAAATCTCGGCGCCCTACGAGGCGACGGCCTCCACCGTGAAAGTGACGGGGGGGTTCATCATAGACCGGATGTTGTGCGAGGAGGACGCTTTTACCGATGAGATGCTGGAAATTCTGGACAGCACGGCCGTGCCGTATTCGATCCAGGATTCGACGCTGTGCGCGTCGGTGGAAGGCCGCAAGGCCTGCTTCCGCGCGCATTAAGGCTCCCGGGGCGGATTTATATTCGCGGCGTAAAGCTTCTCGCCTTTATCCGGCTCCGCCCTGTGCGCGTACCCGCACCCCAAACCGGCGGAGGATTTCCCCAATCTCAAGCCCCCTCAGAAAATGGGTCGATGGCACGGCTCGGTCGGCATGCAATCGGCATGCAATCGGCATGGCGGACGGGCCGCGCTGGTGTTCCGGCTGGATCCCGACGACTATCGTTGCACCTAATTTCACATTATTATCCATATAAAAAAACACGATATTTCACATTATTTCGCCTTTTGAACCGAATGTCGAGTTTTTTCGGCCATTGGATTCGGCGAATCAGCCCAGCCCGCGGGAAGCAATAGATGTAAAATATGTGACAAATAAAAAAGTCGTGCGCGGATCTCGAGGCCCGCCTATATATCAGCATGGACCGGACAAAATTCACGAAAGGATATTCCATGCGTAATGCGATCGCTGCAATTTGCGCCGGCCTCGGCCTGGCTTCAGGACAAGACGTGAACATGGTGTCAAATACCAGTGCGGGCGAACTCGTCCACATTGAGAACACGGGGAACGATTACAAGGCGCTCGTGAGTGCCACCTCGGGCTCCAACAATGGGGGGCTAGGGATTTCGGTGGGTTATTACGGTTCGGCCAGCGGCTGGAGCGGCATAAATAATTCCGTTTCGCTCGGATCCTACGGTTCAGCTTATGGTTATGAGGGAAGTATAGGAATCGGAGATGATGGATGGTCGCAGGGACTTAACCACACCACTTATGCGGGCAGTGGCGGTTATAACTACGGCGTCAAAAGCGGGATCAATGCCGGCGACAACGCGAATTCCTACGGCCTGTACTCCACCGTCTACGGGGGAACCTACGGGTACCATTACGGGCTCTACGTGGACACCTGGGCGGATGCCTACGCCTATACATACGGCGTTTACTCCTCGGCCGGCAATGGCGGAGTGGCGGATGCCTACGCCGGTTGGTTCAATGGTGACGTCGCGGTGACTGGGAGTTGCAATCCGTGTTCCCCCTCAGACGTAATGTTCAAGAAGAACGTCCGGGACTACCGGGGGGGCCTGGGCAAGATCCTCGCCCTGAAGCCGCGCGCCTACGAAATGCGAACCGACGAATTCAAGGACCGGATGAACCTCGGGAAGGGAACCAAGGTCGGTTTCATTGCCCAGGAGGTCGAGCAGGTGATGCCCGAATTGGTGCATACACTCTCGGCGCCGCCCAAGTTGAGCATCGAGGAGCAAAAGCAGAAGGTCAAGAAGGAGCCGACCAAGTTCCGGGCAATGAACTATAACGAATTGGTGCCGGTGCTGGTGCAGGCCATGCAGGAACAGCAGGCCCAGATCGAGGCGATGAAAACGGAGCTCGCGGCTCTAAAGGCCCGGAAGTAAGATCGCCGTGAAGCTCTCCCTGACGAAAACGGCGGCGCTTTGTCTCGTTGCGCTTTGCTTACCCTCGCAAGCCCAGGGTATTCGCAAGAATTACACGGAAATGACGTCTGATGAAAAGTCAGACTACCTGGCGGCGTGGAATGCATTGTACAATTCGACGGCCAGCAACGACATCGTGCAGGTCCTCTCGAACTGGTACAACGCCAACTACTCCGCGATCAACTGGGCCTGGCCGGACGGAGAGGCCCAGAATCAGTTTCTCGCTTGGCATCGCATGGCCCTGTGGGAGATGGAGAAGGCATTGCAGGCCCAGAACGCGAGGATTACCATCCCTTATTGGGACTGGTACGTAAACACTTCCTCATCCGACGCGCTTTTCACCAGTTTTTTGCCTACCGGGTCCCTCAACAGCAATTGGGGGGTCAACCGGAACGTAGGGGCCGCCGGAAGTCTGCCGCATGCCCAGGCGAGCCTCTGCATGATGGCCTCCACGCAATGGTTCCATTTCAGTAATCTCAACAGTTGCCTGGGGCCGCCCGATTTTCCTCCCGGTATGAATCCCAACGCCGAGAACCTGTTCCATGGACCGGTGAGAACGTGGATGGGAGGGGACATGGCCACCAGCTATGCGCCCATCGACCCGATTTACTACCTGCATGCGGCAAGGATGGACAAGTTCTGGCAAGCCTGGGAGGACCAGGCTTCGATGGCCAGTTCGCACTCGATCACCACGCTCAACCGTTATAATGGATCCACGACGAGCCCCGTCCTGGGGACCTTGCCAAGCACGGATCCCGATGCCATTGTGAACGGGCGTGTCGCGCACGGCACCTACTATACCAGCGGCGGCACCGCGACCTTGAACGACGGTTATGACGTAACCAACGCCTACCGAAACCCGGAGTACTTCGGGTATCAATACAATATCGTGGCGGCTGATTTTGCGGTTCCCGCCGGCAAAAGTGCCGTGATTCATTCGGGCACGAACATCACCATTCAGCCCGGGTTTGCCTCCAGTGGCACCTTAACGTTGCATGTCGGCGATTATGACAGTCCGCTTGTAAAAAGGGGCGGGTCGGAACAGGTCAACGCGCGCGGGTTGGGCAATCCGGGAATTTTGAATGTGTCGAGAAGCGGAGGCGTCTTAAGCGTGTCTTTCCGGTTGGCGGAAACCACGCCCGTCACCATCGAAGTCTTCTCGGCGAACGGCGCCAGGCTGGGGACCCCCTTACGGAAGGGCCGCGTGCCCTATGGCAGCCATAAGCTGGAGATGTCGTTTCCTTCGGAGTTCAGGGGCGTGGCTTACGTAAAGGTGACGTCCGGTGCGCGGGTTTACAAGAAGGCGGTGTCTTTGCTCTGAGAAAGGCGAATATCGCGCGCGCTTTGGAGCCGGAAACCATATTCAGGCCCATCGCATAAGGGTTTCCATCAAAGGGGTCGATATGGAACGAATCAAAACAGCATGGGGGAGGGCTTCAGCCTGGGCGGTGGTTTTCTCCGCGGCAACTGCCTTGGCTCAGCCTTCGTTGTTCAAGACCGTGGAGGGGCCATTGCCCAAGGGAGGCGCGTCCCTGGAGAGTTTTCGTAACGATTCCACGGTGAAAAGCGTGAACGTCACGGAGCTGAACCGCACCGCGCTGGACGGCGAACGGGCCGAATTCAATCCCTCCTCCGCCGAAAAGAAAGTCCTTCGGTTCATGGAGTCGAGGCGCGTGGAAGGCTCGGGGAAAGAGATCCGGCACGGCATCGTGGAGGGAGTCCCCGGGAGCGCGGTCACATTGTTCATCCGTGAAACCTATGTCCGAGGATTCGTGCGCGCCGGCAGTAGCCTGTACGTGATCGAGCCCTTGGGGGACGGTCTGTATTCCGTGGTTCACTATGACGCCGGGAAATTTCCAAAGGAGTTTTGACATGTTAAAGCGCACCGGCCCGATCAGCCTGCTCCTTGTTGCCGTGGCCTGCGGCCTGTTAACCCTTCCCGCGCGCGCTCAGACCAAGGTGCGGATCCTCGTGGCCTACACCGGCGCGGCGGAGGCCGTGCTTCCTTCCAACTTGCGGGAATACATTGAAGATTATGTGATTGATTTGACGAACGGAATTTACGCGGCCAGCGCTTCCTCCGGCGTCACGCTGCCGATGCTTGAACTGGCGGGCATAACCAAGGTGTCGTACACGGAGTCGGTGTCCGCAAGCCCGTCGCCTACAGTCGCGGATCCAAACGATATGCAGGTCGATCTGGATCGCATGATCACCGTCGATGGCTACATGGACGAGCTGCACACGCTTCGGAATCTTTTCGCCGCGGACGTGGTCATGCTTGTCTTCCAGGGGCATTCCGGCGCGGTCCGTTGCGTGTTCGGCAACTGCACCGGACCTTGGGACGGAATCGGCGCAAACGCCACCTACGCTTTTTTCGTCGCCAAGAAAAATCCCTATTTCGCCCAATATGTGGTGGCCCACGAAATAGGCCACCTTTTCGGATGTCGGCACGCCAAGGCGCCACCGGCCCCGAATCCCGGCGACCCCCCGCCGGGTGTTTCCGATCCCGCCAACACCCCTTATGCCTATGGACATGGGTACTTCGACACGATTCCGGGCCCTCCCATCGTCATGTTCGGCGATGTCATGGGATCCCATTCCTATTATCGGCAGGCCATTCTTTCCACCCCGTACGTGAATTATGCCCCCGGGTATCCCATGGGCAACGCCACCTATGCCGATTGCGCGCGGGTGCATCACGAGCAAAAGTCGACGGTCGCCGCATTCCGGACGCCAGTGTCCAGCGCGGTGTTGTCAAGCCATGTCGCCTACAACCAACATTATGCGGACGTCGTGGGCACCAACGTTTCCACCAGCGGGACAGTGACTTTTCAATCTGGCTCCGAGGGAAAGCTGCGCGCCACCGGAAGCGTTTCCATAAACCCGGGGTTCAGCACGAATGGAAGCGCTAAGTTGACCGTTTCCGTGGGCGCCAGCGCCCTCGCCAAGTCCGCGGCGTCGGAATCCGAATTGCCGGAGAAGCATCCGGAAGAGCAACGGATTCCCGAGGCTTTCTTCCTGAGGATCCAGGAAAACCGAGGGGGCGTCGCGTTAGCCTATTCGCTCCCGGAAGATGCCTCGCTATCGGTACGCGTCCGGAAAATTACGGGCGAGCTTGTGCGCGTCAAAACCCTGGGCCTCAGGAATTCCGGCCTGCACGAGGAGATCGTCGCGCTCGACGCGCCGCATGCCGGTATTTATGTGGTAAGCGTTTCGGCGGGGAAAAAAACGGTCACGCGCCGTGTTTTTTTCGGAAGTAAATAACGGCTATAGCACCGCCCGATACACATCTGTCCGTTTCAGCTCCATCACCCACGGGAACGCATACAGCCCGAACTTGACGGGCAGTTCCCGCGCCTCGAGACCCTTGTTCCAATTCGGATCCCCCAGTTCAGGCACATCCCTGTGAGGCCCCTCGAAGTGGAACCACAGGTCGCGCTCCAGCGCCCGCGCCGCCTCGGGCTTCGAATTCTGGCAGTACATGTGGTATAGGAGCTGCGCCATCGACCGGCGGTGCACGTCCTTCGGCAATCCCGCCTCGAGTAAGTCCTCCGCGGCGGCGCGGGCCCGGCCCTGGCGCGGGTCGGCGTCGCCGGTGCAGCAGGCCTGCAGGACGCGGGCGTAGAGTTCGTAGAACTCGGCGGGGTGATAGCCCGCGCGGCCCGCGTTCTGCAGGCAGTCGATGGCGAAGTAGTAATACCCCAGCTCGTATTGGGCCTCGGCCAGCAGGCGCCAGCCGCGGCCCGATCCCGGAAGTTCGGCGAGGCCGCGATCGAGGTAGCGCACGGCCTCCGCGTACTGGCCCCGCTCCAGCAGCAGCTCGCCATAGACGAGCTGCATGTCGGGCGAGGCCAGCGCGCGCGCGCGGACGAACTCTTCCCACTCGGTTTCGGACCGGAACTGGCGCAGCAGCGCGGCCTTGGCCTGCAGGGCCGCGCGCTGCCCCGGGCGCTGGGCCAGCATCGCGTCCACCAGGGCCTCGGCGCGGCCATAGCGGCCCAGGGCCATTTGCAGGGCCAGCAGGTTGCGCCAGGCCGCTTCGGCCGCGACGCCGCGGCGCCATTCGGCGATCCAGAGGCTCTCGGCCAATGCCGGTTCCCCGCGCATCACGTGCAGGACCCCCACGTTGACGCGCAGGCTGCCGGCGAGGGCCGCCGTCGGGCGGCCGCGCATCTTTTCCCAGTTTTCTGCCGCGGCGTACGGGTTGCCGCCGACCAAGGCGCTTAGTCCGTTCAGGAAAAATTCTTCCTCGGGGCGCAGTTTCCCGCGCGGAAGCAGGGGCTTTCCCTTTCCGGGGGCCATCGAAGCGAGAATGGCGCGGGTATCGGTGGCCGCGAGGGTATCGGGAAAGGCGAGCGCCAGCACGATCGTGGCAGGTGAAAACGCGGCTTCGATTTCCAGGGTGCCGATTCCCGGCTCGCGCGGGCGCGCGGGCGCGGCAAGCACGGAGCCGGCCAGGGCAAGGCAAAGGCCGATCCTCCAGGCGCGCGGGTGCATTCTGGTAAAGTACGATTTTAGGTAGGAGGTAGGAGGAACTGGGATAGCCTGCCTCCTGTTGGACAAGCGTGGCCGGAGATTTCGATTCTTGCGCCTAATGGCTGTCACCCTCCTACCTCCTACCTCCTACCTCTTCCTACCTTTCCCCCCCATGGTTCTGACAGGTCCCGAAATTTTCCGGCAAATCGAGATGGGCGTCGTGCACATCGCGCCCTTCCACCGCGCCCATCTGGGACCGAACTCCTACGACGTGACGCTGAACCCGCGCCTGCTCGTATACGATCTCGCGCCGGGCGAACCGCTGGACATGAAGCGCGACAACCCCGTGCGCGCGCTGGACATTCCCGAGGAAGGGCTTGTGCTCGAACCCGGCACCCTGTATATCGGCTGCACCAACGAGACGGCCACCAGCCGCGCCTTCGTCCCCATGTTCGAGGGACGTTCCAGCATCGGCCGGCTCGGCATCAACACCCACATTACCGCGGGCTTCGGCGATGTCGGGTGGGGTTATGTCCCCGACGAAAAAGGCGACCTGATTTGCCAGTACCCGACTTGGACCCTCGAGATCGAGGTCGTGCATCCCATCAAGGTCTACCCCAACGTGCGCATCGGCCAGGTCTATTTCATCCGCCCCGAGGGGGAGTTGGCGTTCTACAAGGGCAAATATTCCTCGCAGAAAGCCCCGCAGGCCAGCCAGCTGTACAAGGACTTTGTGGCCAAGAGCTGACAGCATACAGCGGACAGCCCAACCTGGGCCTCGTCCTGTTTTCTAGCCGGAATCCATTATTAAGCCGGGGTGGGACTTTCCGGCTGTCCGCTGTAAGCTGTCCGCTACAAGCCTCCGTCTAACCGGTGAGTAGCTATTTTTTGACAACAATTCCCCTTCTAGAATGACACTAGTAGACAATTATTGCCAACAATAGTGACAGACGGACCGAGTTTTCAACATTGGAGCAAGATTTTAACAGTTTGACCTAAATAAACTCGGCACGGTTTTTTCTACGTTCGTTTTCCGGTTTAACGTTTTGTCCACTCAATTTTCCCGGAGCTAATCCATGGCCTTGACCCCCAAAGACGTAATCGAGCTCGCCAAGAAAGAAGGAGTCGAATTCGTCGACCTGATGTACGGCGACATGTTCGGCATCCTCCAGCATTTCAGCTACCCCGTTTGGCGCCTCGACGAGACCATGTTCAAGGAAGGCATCGCCTTCGACGGTTCCTCGATCCGCGGCTGGAAGTCCATCGACAAGTCCGACATGCTCATGATGCCCGATCCGGGTTCGGCCTTCATCGATCCGTTCAGCAACCACAAGCGCCTTAACCTGTTCTGCGACATTCTCGAGCCCCGCACCGGCGAGCTCTATGACCGCGACCCGCGCTCGGTCGCGAAGAAGGCCCTGGCTTACCTGAAGACCACCGGCATCGGCGACACCGCCTACTTCGGCGCCGAGCCCGAGTTCTTCGTGTTCGACGGCCTGCGCTACGAGAGCAAGCCGAACATCGGCTTCTACGAGATCATCACGGGCGAAGGCCCCTGGACCTCCGCCGACGAGGGCGCCACCGGCCACAAGATGCACCACAAGTTCGGCTACGCCCCCGCGGCCCCGCTCGACACCATGACCGACCTGCGCGACGAGATGGTCCTGAACCTGATGAAGATGGGCCTGAAGCCCGAGATCCATCACCACGAGGTCGCCACGGCCCAGTGCGAGATCGGCGTCCAGTTCGACCAGCTGATCCAGGCCGCCGACGGCGTGCACAAGCTGAAGTACGGCGTGAAGAATACCGCCGCCAAGTACGGCAAGACCGCCACGTTCATGCCCAAGCCCCTGTGGGGCGACAACGGTTCCGGCATGCACGTCCACACGTCCATCTGGAAGGACGGCAAGAACCTGTTCGCGGGCGACGGCTACGCCAACATGAGCAAGACGGCCATCTGGGCCATCGGCGGCATCCTGAAGCACGGCAAGGCCATCCAGGTGTTCTCGAACTCCTCGGTGAACTCCTACCGCCGCCTGGTGCCCGGTTACGAGGCCCCCGTGAACCTGGCCTACTCGGCCACGAACCGCTCGGCGTCGATCCGCATCCCGTACGTGCAGGGCGACAAGGCCCGCCGCTTCGAGTTCCGCTGCCCCGACAGCTCCGGTTCGCCCTACCTGACGTTCGCCGCCATGCTCATGGCGATGATCGACGGCATCAAGAACCAGATCGACCCCGGCGCCCCGCTCGACAAGAATATCTACGAGCTGCCGCCCGAGGAGCTGAAGCTGGTGCCCTCGACCTGCTACAGCCTGGAGCAGGCCATCGAAGAGCTGGAGAAGGACAAGGCCTGGCTGACCGCCGGCGACGTGTTCACGCAGGACTTCATGGACGCCTACACCGACTACAAGAAGTCGGCCGAGATCGCGCCCGTCAAGCTGCGCCCGAACCCGGTCGAAATGGAGCTGTACTTCCAGAACTGAGCCTCGAGTTTCGAGAGGCTCACCCCCGCGCAGGCGGGGGTCCAGTCATTTTTGAAAGGCTCTCTCCGCAAGGAGGGGGCCTTTTTATTGGGGGCCGCCTGCGCGGACCCGGCTCCGTCGCGGGGGCGCGGGCTTGCGACAGAGAGTCAAAAAAATCCGGGGGAATATTACGCTTCGGCCCCGGTCGAGGCAGTATAATTTTCCTGTCAGCCGCATCGCTTGTTTCCTGGAGGTCCATCATGCCGTTCGCCCGAACCCTGAAGCTTTTCTCCCTGTTGCTTTCCGTCGCGTTTCTGGTAACCCTGTTGTCCGCCTGCACGTCCCCGGATAACGATGACGGAGACGACGACGGGGGAGGCGGCGGACCCGTGGTGGACGAAGAGGATCTCAACGGGATTTTCCTCAAGATCGACGGCAAGACCTATGCGACGGGCAACGCCGACGTGTACCGGTTCAGTCCCTCGAACCAGCGGCAGATCACCTCGTCGTACACGGGGTCGGCCATGTTTCACGGCACGAAGCTGAACTACGCTTCGGTCACCGTGTCGAATACGATTCCTTTGGACAGCGTGCAGGCCTGCGGCATGGCCAACACCAATGCCGCCATCAAGCTGGAGTTCGGCAGCACGGCGGACGACTGGGGCGGAACCTACAACGCCACGGCCTGCCAGATCAAGCTTTCGCACATGAGCCAAAGGGGAGGCATCGAGGGCGTGATCGTCAGCGCGACCCTGAGCAACGGGACGAAGAGCTTCACGATCGAGAACGCGAAGTTCCGCGTGTTCCGGTATACCGGCTACTCGGGCGACGCGCCCGCGGTGACGCCGACCTCGGATTTCGTGGCCACGCTCCAGATCGACAGCGGCAGCTTCGAGATGCGCGCCGGCCAGCACTTCCGCTTCGCCCGGGAAATCGGGGTGAGCGGGAGCGCGGTCTTCGGTACGTCCACCACGGACGGCAACGCGCAGGGCGGCAACGGCCGCGACGCCATCAGCATCGCGTTCGCCGGCATGTCCACCGGCCCGTGCGGGTCGGCCTCGCGCAACGTCCAGGTGTCGCTCGGCACCTACCAATCCGAGATGACCTACAGCGGCACGGGCTCGGGCGCGGCTTGCTCGCTCACGGTGGAAGGCCAGGGGAACGGCGCCGTCCTCGGCACCTACACCGGCACGCTAATAGCGACGGACAATATCCTGCCGCTGGCGAAGCGCCGCATCAAGGTGCACGGCGCCTTCCGTAACTACAGCCTGGGCGTGCCGTTGGCCTCCGCCAATGAGACCCTGCCCGCCGACTCGCTGGGCATGACCTTTAACGTGGGGACGAACGGCTCCTGGCACTTTCCCGTGGGCGGGAAATACCGCGCGGCCGTGTCCGGGGTGCCGACCAAGCACGGCACCACCAACTTCTCGGTCAGCTTCCAGCGCGGCCGCGACACCCGGTCCGAGCTGTCGTTGGTGGTTCGCTATGTTCCCGCGGCGGTCGGCACCTACGCCTGCGGCGCGGTCGTGCCGGGCACCCAGGCCTCGCAGGGCTATCGCACGACCGTTTGGGCCACCTTTTCCGACACGGCCTTCGCGGGCCTGAACTACAACGCCATGGCGGAGGTTCCCTCCAGTGCGTGCTCGATCACGGTGTCGACCTACAGCGCGTCCCGCATCGAAGGAACCTACACGGCCAGCCTGGTCGCCAACGGCGCGAAGAACCTGCTGCCCGACGGGGATACGACCTTGACCGTGTCGGGGACTTTCCGGTCCAGCGGCTTGCCGTAATGAGCGCCGCCGCGCCGGCGGCAATGTGCCCGGGGTAGCGATCCACTCGAGATCGACCTCCCCGGGCGCCTCCAAACGTCGCTTATTCGAACGCCCCGGACAGAATTCATACTTATTTAGTATGGATAAATTGGCTTTAAATTATTGAAATTTGCAGGAAATCGCGGGGTTGGCGGTTCCGTTGCAAACTATTAACCTTTCAACCTACTAGGGATAAGATTTCCCGAAGGTTTTTTCGTTTAAAGAAGGGTGCCCACCCCATGACTACGACCAACAAGCAAGAGCTTTATACCAGCGACGCGGCGAAATACTGGAAGGAAGCGCTTAGCGACAAGCTTCCGGCCGAATGGCGCGTGAACGTCGATGAGTTCGAGTCCGACATCGCGCTGAAGAAGCGCGGCAAGATCGAGCACAAGCTGTTCGCCGAGACCCGCCTGCGCATGGGCGCCTACGGCCAGCGCTACGACAACGGCAAGCGCTACGACGGCAAGGAAGTCCGCCGCGTGCCGTTCCCCGAGGAGTTCAAGGGCCCCGACACCTACTGGGACGCGCCCGGCATGGAGCGCATCAAGCTGCCGTGGGGCGGCCTCACGGCCGACCAGATGGACCTGTTCGCCGACCTCGCCGAGGAATACAGCGACGGCATCTGCCACATCACGACGCGCCAGGCGATCCAGCTGCATTACATCCACATCGAGAACTGCCCGTCGATGTTCCGCCGCCTGGGCGCGCTGAACATCACCACGCGCGAAGCCTGCGGCAACGCGGTGCGCAACGTTTCGGCCGATCCGCGCGCGGGCGTGAATCCCGACGAGGCCTTCGACGTGACGCCCTACGCGCAGGCGCTGTTCGAGTTCCTGCTGGGGCATCCCGACGCCCAGGACTTCGGCCGCAAGTTCAAGATCGCCCTGTCCGGCGACGAGGCCGGCGCCTCGGGCCTGGTCAACATCCACGACCTCGGCCTGATCGCGACGATCAAGGACGGCAAGCGCGGCTTCAAGTACTACGTGGGCGGCGGCCTCGGCGCCGTGCCGTACGCGGCGAAGCTGTTCAGCGACTTCGTGCCCGAGGAGGAGATCCTCCCGCTGGCGCAGGCCGTGTGCCGCATCTACGGCCGCTTCGGCGAGAAGAAGAAGCGCCACCGCGCGCGCATCAAGTTCCTCATCGCCGACATGGGCTGGGAGAAGTTCCGTGAGACCGTGATCGCCGAGCGCGCGATCCTGCCTCACGACGACCGCTGGTCCTCGTACATCAAGGACATCGGCAAGTTCGAGGAGAAGCCCTTGAAGCCCGCGGGCAAGAAGCTCGCCCCGACCGGCGACCAGGAGTACGACTTCTGGGTGTCGACGAACGTGTCGGCCCAGAAGCAGGAGGGGTACTCCGCCGTGATCGTGACCCTGCCGCTGGGCGACATCACGTCGAACCAGATGCGCGCGCTCGCCGACGTGGCCCGCAAGTACGTCAAGGACACCGTGCGCACCGTGGTCGAGCAGAACCTGATCCTGCGCTGGGTGAGCAACGACGACATCCCCGCCGTGTACCGGGAGCTGAAGAAGCTCGGCCTCGCGCTGCCCGGCGCCGAGTCGATCCTCGACGTCACCGCCTGCCCCGGCACCGACACCTGCAAGCTGGGCGTCTCATCCTCGCGCGGCCTGGCCGGCGAGCTGCGCGCGCGCCTGTACAAGAAGGGTCCCGAGCTCCACGAGGCCGTGCGCGCGCTGCGCATCAAGGTCTCGGGCTGCTTCAACTCGTGCTCGCACCACCACATCGCCGACATCGGCTTCTACGGCATCTCGCGCAACGTGGGCGGCTACGTCGTCCCGCACTTCCAGCTGATGCTGGGCGGCCAGTTCGAGAACAACGGCGGCGCCTTCGGCATCGGCACGGGCGGCGTGCCCTCGAAGGCCGTTCCCGCCGTGGTCGAGCGCCTGACGGAGCAGTTCGTCGCACAGCGCAACGACGGGGAGAAGTTCCGCGACTGGGTGGAGCGCACCGGCAAGGCCACCATCATGCAGGGCCTCCAGGACCTGCTCGAGGTCCCGGCTTACGAGAGCGACAAGTCCTATTACGTGGACTGGGGCGACGTGCGCGAGTACTCGGTGAAGGACAAGGGCATCGGCGAGTGCGCGGGCGAGGTGGTCACGCTGACCGACTTCGGCCTCAAGGCCGCCGACCGCGAGCTGTTCGACGCGCAGCTGAAGTTCGAGAAGGACGGCCCCGCGGGCGTGGCGGCCGCGGGAACCATGGCGTACCGCGCGATGGTGCTGGCCGCGCAGGGCCTGCTCAAGGAAAAGCACCCGTACATCAGCGAGGAGCCCGAGCTGGTGATGGAAACCTTCACGAAGGACTTCCACGACACCGGGATCTTCCACGACCCGTTCGCGGGACCGAAGTTCTACCAGTATTACCAGCAGGCTCACGCCCACAAGGGAGCGGGTCTAGACAAGGAAAAGGTCCAGCACTTTTTGCACGAGGCGCAGCTCTTCGTCGAGGCGGCCCACAGCTGCTACGCGCGCGCCAGCCTCGCGGAACCCGCCGAAAAGGCGGAAGGGTAAGACGGGCGACCCAGCGGGTCGCTCCACCATGCAGCCGGAACGATAAGGATTCGGAAGGGCGACCCGGCGGGTCGCCCCCTCTAAAGGAAAAGACGATGGCCATAAACTTGCAAAACATCCAGTGGAAGCTCCACCTCGACGAATCCACCGTCGGCACCCCGCACGAGTGGTTCCGGGCCTTCGCGCCCTGGATCCCCGACAGTCCCGAGGTGTTCGTCGACGTCGCCGATTACTCCCACGTCGAGGACGGCCCGGTGGTGTTCCTCTCGGGCCATAACGTGTGCTATTCCCTCGACGCCACGGGCCGCCGCAACGGCCTGCTCTACGAGCGCCGCCAGCCCGCCGAGGGCACGAACCCCGAAAAGCTCGAGGAATCATTCACGGCCCTGTTGAAGCACGCCGCGCTGCTCGAGACCGACCCCGAGTTCAAGGTCAAGCCGAAGTTCCTCGTCCACGACGTCAAGTTCATCGTCAACAACCGCGGCATCGCCCCGAACAACGACGAAACCTTGGCCGCCGTGAAGCCCGAGCTGTCTGCCTTGCTGGACAAGGTTTATGGCGCGGGCGCCTATACGCTGACGCGCGAGCAGGACAAGCGCCAGCGCTTCATGGTCCACATCAAGGCGAACGCGCCCGTGGCCGTGAACGAGGCGCTCAAGAAGTTCGAGTAGGAAATGTCCCGGCCCCTGGGTGAAGACTACTTCACCCGCTATGGCGTCAACTCCCCCGGAATCCGCAAGAAGGATTACGCGCGGAGCTGGCGCCATTTTACGTTCTCCCTTCCCGAGATCCTCCGGATCTACCGGCGCCATACGGGAAGCGCCCCCCGCACCTTCCTGGACATCGGCGCGGCCGACGGGAGCTTCATGCAGCTGGCGCGCGAGCGGGGCCTGAAGGTGCGCGGCATCGAGAACTCCCCGTACATCCTCGCGCAGATCCAGGACCGGAGCCTCCGGGCGCGCATCCAGGTGGGGAACGCCGCCGACCTGATCCGGGATTTCGAGCCCGGCGCATTCGACATCATCCTCGAGTGCGCGGCGCAGTACCTGCCTCCGCGGCGGCTGGACCGCTACCTGAAGAACCTGACCCGCCTGACCCCGGGCATGGTCTGCCTACTGGTCGACCCGAAGAATTACCAGGGGGATCGGGGAAAGGCGCACACAGGGGTGCGCACCTTCGAGACCCTCACGTGGTGGAAGCGGAAGATGGCCGGGGCGGGGTATGCGAAGTGCGAGGGGGGCTTTTACTTCTTCCGGACGTAAAGGCCTTGAATTTCGCTCACGGGGACGTCACTTGACAACGTGATTTTCGTTCGCCATGGCGAACGTCCCTTTTTTCCAAAGCCCTATTTTCCTTGGCCTCCCTCCTGTTTTCCGGGAGGGCCCTGGAGCCTAGGCAGTGGATTTTCTGGAGATCATCGGCGAACGCATTCGCAGCCGCATTCAGGCTAGCGGCGTGAAGAGCGTCGAGCGGTTCGCCCATGAAAACGAGATCCCCAAGTCCACGCTCAGCGAGCTTCTGAACGGCAAGAACAATCCCCGCCTGACGACCTTGGCCAAGATTTGCGCCGGTCTGGAGATTTCCCTGGCCGACTTGCTGGACCATGAGTCCATCAACTCGTGGGTGCGGGAATCCGCCCCGCACTATGGCGGGGTTCCTCCAAGGGACAAAAAAGCTCCCGTAAAAAAGCCTCGCGCAAGAACCGATCAGAGCGGGGCGAGCATCAGGCCCAGGTCCAGCCGGTAAATTTCCTTGTCGAAATTCATGTTGTAATTGTCGATGCCCGCGTAAAATCTCGCGAACAAGGCGAGGGTGGGGAAGAGGCCGCCGGGGGCATAGACACCGGTGAGGGCTCCCGACAGCGGCACGGGTTTCAAGGCGTCCGGCGAGGACCCGCCCTTGCGCACCATCCAGTCCAGATCAATCAGGGCCCGGGCGCGCGCATGATCCGCGGTTTGCATCCGCACCGACACCACGTAGTCGGGATACAGGGCGTCCAGCCCCCCCTCCTTGCCGTACACGTACTTCAGCTGCAGCGCCTTGTACTCCGGAAGGAAGGGCCAGTCATTCAGGAGGTGGATCGCCGCGGCCGCGCTCCACAAGCTGAAGCTTCCGTCCACGTTGTTCAGGGCGCGTCCGCCGGGCTGGAAGAAGCTTCCGGTCTGGCCGTTGGAGTAATGCGAGAGGGTCCAGGAGGCATACCACGTCGTCCCCGTCGTTCCGAGGGAATCGCCCGGGCCGTAGAAAAGGGTGACGGCGGGGATATAGCTGGGCGTGCGCACGGGGTTCGAGGGGACGCCGTCGGAGCGGCGCACGACGAACTGCGGGGTCGCGGTCAGCAGGTAGGCGCCCGGCAGCGGGCCGCCCGAGGCGCGGAACAGGGGAAAGGTGGGGGTGATGTTGGCCTCGACGGAGTAGGCGGCGGTGTCCTCGCCGAGGTGGCTGCCGGGCAGGTCCAGGGTGGTCATCCGAAAGGCGGCGGTGCTGGGCTCGGCGTGCCGGCCGATGCCGTTGAACGCGCTGATATCCGCGAGGGCGGGGGAGCCCGACAGGGCGCCGAGCAAGGCGAGTCTGGCCAAGGTGATCATGGAGTCCGAATTTAACAATGAAGTATTATTGGGAAATGCGTCGCGTACACTCCTTCGTCGTGTTTTGGCTGGCCCTTTGTGGAACGGCGACGGCGGCCTCCCCCGTTCTCGACTGGATCACGGACGATTTCGACGTATTGATGAACACCAACGGGCAGATCACGTTCGCCCCCTATGTGAACGGCGGCAGTCCGCGCAACGATTTCAAGCCGGGGTACCGCTCCGAGTTCTTCACCTACGTCGATTTTTTCAGCTGGAAAGGGCTGGTGTCCAACTGGCTGATCGCCAACAGCACGATCATCGAACGGTCGGACACCTCGGCGTTTCGCCTCCACCGCATCCGTTATACCTTGACGCCCGGATACCGCTACGAATTCGACACCTGGCTCATCAGCGGCCTCCTCCTGCACGAATGCATTCACGCCATCGGGGAGTTCGAGGACGAGGGTTCGATCTGGTGGAACAGCTTCCGCTTCGGCTTCGGCAGCAAGGGGGCGTACCCGCAGTACCTGGTCGAGCGGTACCGAACGCTCAAACGCCCCCACTACCCGCTCGCCCGCGTGCTGAATAAATGGGATTACCAGGTCAATGTGGGGGCTTTCCTGTACGGTCCCAATTCCATCTGGATCGCGCAGAATAGCGATTATCGGTATTCGCAGGACGCCCTGTTCCGCTACCATCTCGGCCGCTGGGGCCGCTGGGGGGCCTACGCGGACCTGAACCAGTACCTATGGCTCCGCGAGCACGGGCAACTCGAGCAGAAATGGAGCGCGACCGCCAATCTTTTGCTGGTGGGCCGCTCCAATATCGCCGGGCTCTACTACACCTATGTGTTCTTCGACGACAACGTCATCGACAACGAAGATGCGCTTGGTTCGCTCGGATTCAAGATCGTGTTTTAGAGGGCTTAGGGCTTAGGACTTAGGACTTAGGTAGGACGACTCTAGTGTCCTTCACCTAAGTCCTAAGCCCGTCCTACGCTACTTCCGGGAAGAGCTTCTCCAGGTATTCCCGGTACGGTGACTTGGGCAGGGCGGACATGGTCTTCCGCATCTGATCCTTGTCGATGAAGCCGCGCAGATAGGCGATTTCCTCCAGGCAGGCGATCTTCAGGCCCTGCCGGGCTTCCAGGGTATAGATGAAGTGGCTGGCCTCGAGCAGGGAAGCGTGCGTTCCGGTGTCGAGCCAGGCGATGCCGCGGCCGAGCAGGGAGACCGACAAGCCGCCCTCGCGCAGGTACACATTGTTGAGGTCGGTGATCTCGTATTCGCCGCGCGGCGAGGGCTTGAGGGCGCGCGCCTTGGCGCAGACCGTGCCGTCATAGATGTACAGGCCGGGCACGGCATAATGCGACTTGGGCTTGGCCGGCTTTTCCTCGAGGCCGACCACCTTGCCGGCGGCGTCGAATTCCACGACCCCGTAGCGCTCGGGATCGCCCACGGGGTAGCCGAACACGCGCGCGCCCGTGGTGAAGGAGGCGATGATCTCATCGAGCTTCATCTTGCCGTAGAAGACGTTATCGCCCAGGATGAGCGTGGCGGGCTCGCCCGCGAGGAACTCCTCGCCGAGGACGAAGGCCTGCGCGAGGCCGTCGGGTTTGGCCTGCACGGTGTAAGAGATCTTGAGGCCCCATTGCGAGCCGTCGCCCAACAGGTGCTGGAAGCGGGGAACGTCGTCGGGGGTGGAGATGAGCAGGATGTCGCGGATCCCACCCAGCATCAAGGTCGAGAGCGGGTAATAGATCATGGGCTTGTCGTAGATCGGCTGCAGTTGCTTGCTGGCGACCTTCGACAAGGGGTAGAGGCGCGAGCCCGCGCCGCCCGCGAGAATGATGCCCTTCATGCGGTTTTCCCCGTTTTGGATGCGTCCTTCGCGGCGCCCTTGGGATTGCTTTTGGGGTCGGCGTGGAAGGTGCGGAAGTTGAGAGGCTGCGGCGCGGGAAGCGCCAGCGCCTTGACGATATCGGCGTGCACCTCGGGGATGGTCTGGGTGGCGTCGACCTCGACCAGGGCCCCGATATCACGGAAGAACGCCAGCATCGGCTCGGTTTTTTCGTGGTAGTCGTTCAGGCGGATCTGGATGGCTTCCGGGTGGTCGTCGCTGCGGGTGACCAGCGTGCCGCCGCATACGTCGCAAACGCCTTCGACCTTGGGACGGTGGCCGATGAGATTGTAGTCGAGGCCGCAACGCGAGCAGGCGCGGCGGGCGAGCATGCGCTCGGTGACGAGGCTGTCGGGCGCCTTCAGGTGGATCACGGCGTTGATATTGTAGTTCTCGAAGAGGAACTCCGCCTGCTTGAACGTGCGCGGAAAGCCGTCCAGCACGAAGCCGTAGTTCCAATCGTGCAGGGCGAGGCGGTCCGAGACCACCTTGGCGACCAGGTCGTCGTCCACCATGTTGCCGCCAGAAATGACGCGGTTCACCTTGGCGGCGAGCTTGGTGTGGTTCGCGATGTTCCAGCGGAACTGGTCGCCGATGGAGATGTGGATGAAGTCGTAAGCGGCGCACAGGAGCTTGGCCTGCGTGCCCTTACCCACGCCCTGAATACCCATAATGATGTACTTGTACATAGTGGCTTTTAAAGCTAGAAAAGGGGCCGGGCTGCGACCGGCGCGCTACGGCGTTGGCCCTCGTCGCGATACTGCCTGTATCGCTCCTCGGGCCGCCTGGTAGCGCTTGGTCTCGCTCCAGCTGTGCGGTATTTTTTGAAGATTTTTGGGATCAAAACAACCTGATTTTGTGATTCTACTACTTATTTTCCATCTATGAACAACCCTCTTGCATCCTTGCGCGCCGCCTCCCTCGAACTATACGCCCTGAAATCCGCCGCGGGGCTTTTGGGCTGGGACCAGGAAACCTTCATGCCCCCGAAGGGCGGGGCCGCCCGGGCCGAAAGCCAAGCCGTCCTG
>JAJNBB010000098.1 GCA_021155885.1 Fibrobacteria bacterium
CGAGCATCCCCAGGGGGGCATCGCGCAGCCGCGCCGCCATGCGCGCGTGAAAGCGCGCCGGCGAGGTCCCGCGCAACCGCGGGGAGCTGCCCACCTCGCACAGCGAAAGCAGCACGGGGTTCCGGTAAAAGGCCGTGTCCTCCACGCCCTTGGCCATCACCGATCCCGTCGTTTGCTGAAAGCGCAAGGCGAAGCGCAGGCGGTCGGCGCGCGGGATTTCCGGCAAAGTCGTGGTTTCGGTGAAGGACAAAAAGACGTCGCGCAGGAACTTGAAAATGCGGGGGTCCATCCAGGGGTTGGCGCGCGCGGCCTCGGCCACCGCCTTTTCGAACACACGCGCGTCGTGGGGGGAGAGGGCGCCCTCGCGGCCGTAGGTGCGGTAGACCCGCAGCGCAGCCATGGTTTCGCGCATGCTCACGCGCAGGTCGTCGCGCGTGAAGTCGCGCGTGGCGCGGCCGGCCTCGGCGAGGCGCACGAGCTGGTCGGTCAGCTGGTTCAGTTCGCTGCGCATGATGCGCGACAGCACCAGGCGCTTGCCCTCGACTTCATCGTCGTGCGGGTAAGGCGTGACCGCCTGGAAGCGGCGGGCCGCGGCGCGCAGCGATTCGAGGCCGCGCGCGGGGAGGAACAGGCCATTGAGGTCGCTGAGGAACTCATACCCCGTAGTGCCCTCCACGGGCCAGTCGGCCGGCAGGGATTCCTCCTCCTGCAGGATTTTTTCCACGAGAATGTAAGGAGCGCGCGCGGGACCTTCTCCCGAGCCTTCCTGAGCCATGAGCGCATCGGCCATCCACGTGGTCGACGCGCAGGCCGGTGACCTTGCCCTCGCGGATCAGGCGGCGCACGAGCGCGTGCACGGCCTCGAACACCGCCTCGTTTTCCACGCGCACGCCCAGCAAGGTGCTCACGTCGAAGAAGCGGCGGTAGTTGGCCTCGTGCAGCGCGGCCTTCCAGCTGCTGAGGCGGTAGTATTGCCGTTCCAGAATCTCGTGCAGGGCGTCGGGCGAGGCGTTCAGTTCCCGCACGCGCGCTTCGCGCGCTCCCTCCGAGGCCCCGGTGCGCGCTTCTTCCGATGCCAGGGCGTCCCGCGGGAACATATCCTCCAGGGATTCCGCGCACAGCGGGAAGGGCGCGTCGTGGTAGAAGACGACCCAGGTACTCCCGCGTTGCCCCAGCCGCAGGTCCCCGTTCTCCAGCGCTTCGCCGTAGGTCGTTTCCAGCACCGGCAGCAGAACCTTGCCGCGCAGGCCCACGATGCGCGCGTTCCAGTCGATGTCGAAGAAGGCCGCGTAGGGCGATTCCGGGCCTTTCTCCAGCACGTCCCACCACCAGGGGTTGTGCGCGGGGTCCGAGCCCATGTGGTTCGGCACGATGTCGAGCACGCAACCCAGACCCGCCGCGCGCAGGGCCTCGCTCAGGCGCGCGAAGCCTTCCTCCCCGCCCGCCTCGGGGTTCACGCGCGTCGGGTCGCAGACGTCGTAGCCGTGCGTGCTGCCGGGCACGGCCGTGAAAACGGGGCTGAGGTAGGCGGCGCCGACGCCCAGCTTTTTCAGGTAGGGCACGAGCGCGGCGGCCGCGTCGAGGGGGAAGTCGCGATGGATTTGCAGCCGGTAGGTGGAGGTATGCACGGCCGGCTCCTTGTTCACCTTGGGTTTATTCCTTGCGGTCCCGACGGTCCATCCGGAGCACCACCACCGAACGGCCCTCGACGTTATAGACGGGGTCGGCGTGCGGGCCCGTGTCCAGGGGTTTTTCCTTCGCGGTGTCGATCACGCGCGTCCAGAACCATCCTCCCGCGGCGGGGGGCGGCATGGTGAAAGGCACCCCGTCCGGCCCGGCGTTGAAAAAGAGCAGGAAGGATTTTCCCAGGATGCGGTTGCCTTGCAGGTCGGTCTCTTCGATGGCCTCGCCGTTCAGCGCCATGCCCAGCCACGGGCCGCTGCCGTTCCAGGTGTCGTCGTCCATCTCCTGGCCGGAGGGGGCGAGCCAGAGGATGTCCTTGATGCCCTTGCCGCGGATGGGGCGGCCCTGGAAGAAGTTGCGCCGCTGGAACACGGGGTTGGAGTTCCACAACTTCGAAACGGCCTGCGTGAATTCCACCAGCGCCTTTTGCGCGGGGGTCCAGTCCCAGTGCATCCAGGTGAGTTCGTTGTCCTGGCAGTAGCCGTTGTTGTTTCCCTGCTGGGTGCGCCCCGCTTCGTCCCCGAGGAGCAGCATGGGAACTCCCTGGGAAAGCAGCAGCGTGGTGAGGATGTTGCGCTTCTGGCGTTCCCGCAGCGCCCGCACCTCGGGCGGCGCATCCTCGCCCTCGTGGCCGCAGTTCCAGCTGTTGTTGTTGTTCTCGCCGCCGCCGTCGCCGTCGAGGTTTTGCTCGTTGTGTTTTTCGTTGTAGCTCACCAGGTCGTGCAAGGTGAAGCCGTCGTGCGCGGTCACGAAGTTGACGCTGGCGAACGGCCGGCGGCCGCTCGATTCATACAGGTCGCTGCTGCCGGTAATGCGGGTGGCCAGCTCCGAGGCCGTGCCGCCGTCGCCCTTCCAGAAGCGGCGGATGGAGTCGCGGTAGATCCCGTTCCATTCCGCCCATCCCGGCGGGAAGTTGCCGACCAGGTAGCCGCCTTCGCCCAAGTCCCAGGGCTCGGCGATCAGCTTGGCCCGCGAAAGGATCGGGTCCTGCAGCACGGTTTCGAAGAACGATCCCAATTTGTTCACCGAGTAAAGTTCGCGCGCCAGCGCGGGCGCCAGGTCGAAGCGGAACCCGTCGACGTGCATCTCCTGCATCCAGTAGCGCAGGCTGTCCATCACCAGCTGCAGCACGCGCGGATGGCCCGTATTCAAGGTGTTGCCGCACCCGGCGAAATCGGCGTAGTAGCGGGGCTGCTCGAACACGGTGTGGTAGTAAGCGAGGTTGTCCAGGCCCCGGAACGACAAGGTGGGCCCCAGTTGATTCCCTTCGGCGGTGTGGTTGTACACGACGTCGATCCCCGGCCGCGGCGTAGCCGGGGTTCGGGGCGAAGAAGCCCAAGGTGTTGTAGCCCCAGTAATTGCGCAGGCCCTTCTCGAGCAAATGCCGGTCCTGCAGGAAGTAATGGATGGGCTGCAATTCCACCGCGGTGACGCCCAGGGATTTCAGGTGGGCGATGGCGGGCTCGGAGGCGAGCCCCGCGTAGGTCCCGCGCAGGTTTTCGGGAACGCCGGGGTGGAGCTGGGTGAAGCCCTTGACGTGCAATTCATAGATCAGCGTTTTGTTCCAGGGGTGGGCGGGCTTGCGGTCGGCGCCCCAGTCGAAGCCTTCGTCCATCACGCAGGCGAGGGGGGCGAAGGCCGCGCTGTCGCGCTCGTCGAAGGACAGGTCTTCCTCGGGATTGCCCACGCCGTAGCCGAA
>JAJNBB010000099.1 GCA_021155885.1 Fibrobacteria bacterium
ATGAACAGCGCCGAGGTCGCGGCCACGTTCTTCGTGCGCGCCCACCGGCACAACAGCAGCAGCGGCGTGAGGAAAATGCCGCCGCCCGTTCCCGTCAGGCCCGAGAGCAGGCCGAGTCCCGCCCCCGTCCCCAGCGCGACGGGAAGCCCCGGGGGCTTGACGACTTCGGGATCTCCCTGCCTCAGGAGGAAGCGCGCGGCGGAAAGCAGCAACACGATGCCGACCAAGATCTTGAACGCCTGAGCCGGGAGGTTCAGGTAACCTCCCAGGAAGGCCATGGGGGCCGCGGTCACCGCGAACGGCCAGAAAAGACGCCACCGGAAATAGCCGGCCCTCCAGAACTGGAAGGCGCCGATGCTCGCCACGAGAATATTCAGCACCAGGGCCGTGGGCTTGATGACCCCCGGCGCGAATCCCGCCAGCGCCAGCACGGCGATATACCCCGAAGCTCCCGCATGACCCACCGAGGAATACAGGAACGCCACCGCGAACACGGCGGACAGGATCAGCAGAAAGGTCACGTCCATTTCAGGCCCGCCTCAGGCGCCCAGATCGGCATCCATCGAGCCGGGATCGTTCGGAATGGGCCCGGCGACATGCTCATGTCCCGGCGCGCAGGCCGCGCAGTTCACCCACTGGTCCGTGCCGTCGGCGTAATGCTCCCGCTTCCAGATCGGGACGCGCTGCTTGACCGTGTCGATGATCCACGCGCACGCCTTGAAGGCCTCGCCCCGGTGGGCGGACGCCACGCCCACCCAGACGGCCATGTCCCCGATCTCCAGCAATCCCGTGCGGTGCACGCAGGCGGCCTCCTCGATCCGGAACTTCGCCCGCGCCTCGCGCACGATGGCCTCGCCCTCCTTCACCGCCAGCGCCCCGTAGGCCTCGTATTCCAGCCGCAGCACCGTGCGCCCCTCGTTGTGGTTGCGCACCAGGCCCTCGAACGCGACGCAAGCGCCGCACGCCGGGTTCTCCAGCGCGGCGCGCAGTCCGGCGGAATCGATGGGCTCGGAGGTCAGGCGAAACATGCGGTCAGCCTCCGGCGACGGGCGGGATGAAGACCACGCGGTCGCCGGGCTCCAGCCTGCGGTCCCAGGCGACGTAGGCATCGTTCACGGCCACGTGCACCGACGCGCGCTCCAGGGGAAAACCATAGCGGGCGCGCAACGAATCGTACAGCGCGGGAATCGAGGCGAGCGCCTCGGCGTCGGTGAATTCGAGGGACTCCTCCGATTTTTTCGCGAGGCTGCGGAACAGCGCGAAGTATTCGATGGTAAGGGTGGGATGGACCGCTCCCACTTCGACAGGCTCAGTGTGAGCGGGTTTGAGTTCGTTTCCGCTCATGGTGAGCCCGTCGAACCATGAGAAGCCTGTGTCAGCACCGCCACGGCGCGGTCGTAATCCTCGGGACGGTTCGCGTTCTCCAGGAAGTCCGCGGCGGCGGGATGCAGGATCTCGACCTGCGCGATTTCGGAGAGCGCGCCCAGGATTTTCGTGGGGCAGGTCAGGCCGAGCTTCATCGAAGGGTGCGCGCTCTCCTCGAAACCGGGCTCGTAGATCGCGCACAGGGGTTCCAGGGAATCCCGCGCGGGATTGTGGAAAACCGTCGCGGCCATGCCGGGGTTTCTTTCGCGCGCGAGTTGCGCGAGCGCATAGGCGTTCAGGAAGGGAAGGTCGCACGCGGCCACCAGGAAGGCGGCCCCGGGATGGGCCTTCTGCGCCGACAGGATGCCGTTGAGCGGGCCACCGATGTCGTACGCGTCGGGGATCAGCGGCAGCCCCGCCCAGGCGGGATCTTGGGTCTGGTCCGCGCGGCAGGAATAGAAGACCTGGTCGCACATCCGCGCGAGCAACCCGGCCGTGTAGCGCGCGTGCGGCACGCCCTCGCCGCGTTCGTCGCGGCGGTAGGCCAGCGCGCTCTTGTCGCGGCCCATGCGCCGGCTCCGCCCGCCCGCGAGGACGAGGAGGCCGTATAGGGGCGCGGTCATAATTTGGGACCCGGACCTAACTGGAAGTCGCTTTTCCCACCCGTTTTTTCCACCAACCGAACTTGGAAAACAATTTCATGTGAAAGCGCTTTACACATATCATATAACGTCAAAGCTGCCATGCTGACACCCGTTAGGGCTTCCATTTCCACTCCTGTACGGTGGTCTGTTTTAACCGTACAGAACAAATGCACAAACCCACCGTTTTCGGAGTTGGCGTCCTTCTCCATGTCGTAGGTGATTTTACAATCATCGAGAGGAAGCGGATGACAAAGCGGGATAAGCTCCGCCGTTTTTTTCGCTGCCATGATTCCAGCAAGAATGGCCGTCTGGAATACCGCCCCCTTGGGGCTCTTGATGTCGTTTCCATCAAAAAGTGCCATAACCTCAGGAGGAAGCCAGACGGTTGCCTCTGCCCGTGCCGTGCGACGCGTCGCGGCCTTGCCGCCGATATCGACCATGGCGGGTTGACCATTCTTATCGAGGTGCGTAAGGTCCGCCATGTCAGCCCCCAATTTCGTGCATCGATTGGCTCACGTGATCCAACCGTCCCGTTGGTTTCATGGCGAGAACGCGCTCTAGGACGTCGGGATAATCCGCGGGATCCACATGCCGCAGCGAAAGCCCCTGCTCGCTCATCAGGCAGGACCGCAGCGTGCCCATGGCCGACAGGCGCAGGCGCGAGCAGCTTCCACAGAAAGGCTTCGACTCCGAGGCGATGAAGCCGAGGCGGCCGCCCTCCGTCGTGCCGAACACGAAGGAGGTCGAATCGGCCGGCACGGCGACCGGGTACAAGGTGGTGGTCTCCTCGAGCCTGGCGATCATCTCGTCGGCGGGAATGAAGCGCTTCCAGTTTCCGGCGTAGTCGCCGATTTTCATGTACTCGAGAAAGCGCACCTCGATCCGGGAGGCCGCCGACCAGCGCGCGAAGTCCCCCAACTCGTCGTCGTTCACGCCGCGGAAGACGATGGCGTTGACCTTGACCTCGAAGCCCATGGCGGAGGCCTTCTCGATGCTCGCCATGACCTTGCGGAAATCCCCGCCCCCGGTGATGCGCTCGAAGCGCCCGGCATCGAGGCTGTCCAGGCTGATGTTCAGGTGCGTGCACCCGATGTCCGACAGGAATTCCAGGTGGCGCTGGAGCAGCTGGCCGTTGCTCGTGAGGCTCAGGCGCTTCGCGGGAATCGCCGCCAGCGCGGTCAGGATCTCGCGGAACTCCGGACGCACCGTCGGCTCGCCGCCCGTCACGCGCAGTTCCTCGATCCCCCGCTCCACCAGGGCGGAACAGATGGCTTGGTATTCCGCCGCGGACAACAATTTCGAGTTCGCGGTGAACACGGGGTTCTCCGGCATGCAATAAAAGCAGCGGTATTGGCAGGCATCCGTCAGCGAGACCCGCAGCTTGCGCATCACGCGGCCCGAAAGGTCGGTGAGGCTCGTGGACTGGGGTGCGAGGAGGGCGGCGCTCATGTTTTGCTCAGGATTCCCATCCAAAGAAACTCAATAATTCGCCGGCTGGCATTGGGGGAATTTCCACGAAGCCGTCGGACCGGCGGAGCCCCGAAAAGTCGCCGGAGCCGTTCATAATGCACGGAACCGCGGCGGATTCCACCCGGCGCACCGGCACGAATTGGGTCAAGCGCGAGGGGGTCGGCAAGGGGCCGGAAAGGCGCAGGCGGGGGGCGGGATCCGGGGCCTCCCCCGACTTCGCGCGCAGCAGGGGAACCACGTAGCGACGCGCGCATACCAGCGCCGAGACCGGATTCCCGGGAAGGCCGAAAACCAGCCGGCCCCGCGTGTCCGTGCCGAACCACAAGGGCTTGCCCGGCTTCTGCGCCACCTTGTGAAACACCCGTTCCACGCCCAGGTCGCGCAGAACGCCGGGCACCTCGTCGAACTTCCCGGCCGACACGCCCCCCGTCACCAGAAGCACGTCCCCTTTAGCTAATGGGGCCAGCGAGGCCTCCAGCCGCGCGGCGAGCGCGCCGCGCGCATCACCGACGCCGTGTAGATCCACCTCCCCCATGCCTTCGAACAGGGCGCGCAGCGCGTGCCCGTTCGAGGCCCGCACCTGGTGCGGCTGCGGGATTTCCTCGATCGCGATCAACTCGTCGCCCGTCGTGACGATTTCGATGCGCGGCCGCCGCGCAATCCGAACCCTGGCGGTGCAAAAACTGCCCCTGCGCGACCGTCGCGTCCGCGTCGGACGCCACGCTCGCGACCCCGGTCTCGCCGAATTCCCGCGTCTTCAGCGCCTCGTAAGGAATCACCGTGTCCGCGCCCTCGGGACACGGCGCGCCGGTCATGATCTCCACGCACGCCGCCGCGTCGTCAAGACGACGCCGCGGCTCTCCGGCGCGCGCCATCCCCTCCACGCGAAAGTCCCGCACACCCATCTCCCAGGCGGCGAAGGAAATGGCGATCCCATCCATGCGCGAACGGTCCTGGGCCGGGTATTCCCGATCCGCGCGAACGGGCTGACGTAAAATCCGTCCCGTGGCCTCGGTCAAGGGAATCGTCTCTTCGGGGAAGACTTCCCCAAAAGCCGCCAAAAAAACGTCGGCGTCCTGGACGGATATCAGGGAGGTTGTCATGGGATTTCCTCAATTTAGAAATCGGGATCCCGCCGGAAAACCGGGGGATAAACGGGTTTTACCCCAACAAAAAAGCCTCCCGGGCTATCCGGGAGGCTTTGGTTTGTTTCGGTGTATACACCGTTTTATTAGAACCTTGGCGCAGACCTACTCTCCCGCG
>JAJNBB010000024.1 GCA_021155885.1 Fibrobacteria bacterium
AGCCTGACCACGCTCGCTATCGGGGACATCCGGATTTCCCCGGACCGCAAGCGCGTCTACCTGCCGCTCACCGGCCTCACGGCCCGGACGGGCACGCAGCAGCGCATCGTCGAGATCACGCTGAACGCGGGCCTGAAGTCGGCCGCGAACGCCGCCTCCTGGAACGCCAAGGCCTACTACACCCTCAACGCCATTTCGAACACGCAGCCCTTCGACACCACGCCGGGCGTGGTCAGCGATCCCGTGTTCCCTCCGCTCGCGGACGCGACGCCCATCCGGCCGGAAACCGCCGCGAGCCTTCCGGTTCCCGGCCTGCATTGGAAGATCCAGGGGTCCACCCTGAAGGTCGAGGCGTCCTTCCGGGGCGCCCATGAAATGCGGCTGATGGATTTAAGCGGCAGGATCCTCGCCGCCGCCTCGGGACGCGGCGGCGAAGCGCACCGGTTTTCCCTGGACGGCCTGCGCGGCAAGCTCGTGCTGTTGCAGGCCCGCGGCGAAGGGGTGACCGTGAGCCGGACGGTGATGCTTCCCTAAAACCGGACGCGACAAAAAAAAGGCGGATCCTTTCGGACCCGCCTTTTTTTGTCGAAACCGAGAAGCGCCTACGCAGACACGGCCGCGGCCGCGGCCTTGGCCTTCTCGCGTTCGGCGGCCTTATACTCCTTCAGTTGCGTGAACTCCGGCATCGCCTTGTAGTACTCGTCCAGCGGGAAGCATCCCGATTTCATGCCGTTGCGCGGGGCCGTGGTGCAATCCGAGAACGTGCGGCAGATCTTGCCGGTCTTGATCGCGCCGTCCTTGAGCGAATCGGCGACGATGCCGGGGTAGGAGAGCATCATGCGGCCGATGCCGAGGATGTCGGTCCAGCCCTGGCGCACGAGCGCCTGCCCGACCTGGGGGAGAAACTCCTGCAGGTAGGTCAGGCCGGAGCTGACCAGCGGCATGTCGGGAACGGCCTTCTTCAGTTGACGCACGATGCCGGCCTGGCGCGCCACACCGACGATCGGATCCTCGGGAGGCTGATAGCCGTCCGAGGGCGGGGAACTGGCGGGACGCTGGATGTGAGGGTTATAGTAAGGCGAGCCGCACGAAGCATTGACGACCGAGACGCCCCATTCCTTCAGCATCTTGAGGTACCGGATCGGTTCCGTGAGATCGGCCTCGATCGGGTTGTCCGGGTTGGTGCCGAAGGCGTATTTGTACGGCAGCAAGTCCTTGAACTCCTCGGGCACGCCCGTGGCGGAGCCGCTTCCATCCTGCGGGCCCTTCTTGAAGGGAACCCAGTCGAAGGTCGAAAGACGAACGCCGAGGATGAGTTTGGGGGCCGCCTGCCGGACGCCCTCGATGACCTCGCGGGCGAAGCGGGAGCGCTCTTCGAGCGATTCTCCGCCGTAAAGGCCCTTGCGGGTGAAGGCCGACAGGAACTCGTGCATGAGGTACCCGTGGCATTGCTTGATGTCGACGAAGGGCACGCCGGATTTTTCGGCGAGCACGGCCGCGTTCACATAGTCCTCGATCAGGCGCTTGACGTCGTCGTCGGAGAGGATATGGGAGCCCGGCTCCAGCGGGTACTTTTTGTTGAGGATCGGGTGCGTGTAGGCGACGGAAGGCTCGAATTTCGTTTTGGCATTGGGACGGGAAAACCGGCCCGAGTGCGTAAGCTGGTAACCCCACAAGACGTCATCGGAAGTTCCCATCACCCGCGCGTGCGCGTCGAGGGCGCGCTGGGCGGCCTCGCGGATGAGCGGGGCGTTCTCGGCGTTGAGCACGAGCTGGTTCGGGTTGGCGCGGCCGTCATGCCGGACGGCCATGGCCTCGAAACCCCAGATCAGCTTGGCGCCCGATTCCCCGAAGCGTTCCCAGCGACGGATCAGGTCGGGAGTCGGCTTGCCGTCGGCCGTCGTGTCCCAGCCTTCCATCGGATGCACCGCGTAGCGGTTTCCCACCTTGAATCCCCCGATGTCGATCGGGGCGGCGAGGGGGGACTCGGGCGCCTTTTCGATCGCGTCTTCGATGGGCAATTCAATGTTCAAGGCCGTCATTCTCTCGCGAAAATTGGCGGCGTTCTTGAGGAGCGGGATTTTTTTGATTTCCATGAGATTCCTGTTGCGTAAGTCTCTTTTCCGCATATATTATATCATGAAAGAAATAAATCCGCACAGGATTTCCGTGGAACCATGAAAATACCGGTTCAAAATTCTCTAAAATCGCACCCCGGATCCGAAAACATTTTGGGGACGATCGGTTTTTTTTCTCCCGCGGTCCGGGAGCGACTTTCGGCGGCTTCCCGGGTCTTCCCGCGGACGGCCCTTCGCCGTCCGGTCCGGCCCGTCATGAATCCCCAAACCCCCATACTTTCCTAACCGGGAGGCTTTCGTGAGTGCAGCCCCTTCTTCAACCCCCACGGCCTTGAATAGAGCCAAATGGCTCGCGCTCACCGCGGCATTTCTGGGATGGATGTTCGACGGCCTCGAGATGGGGCTGTTCCCCCTGGTGGCCCGCCCGGCGATGATGGAACTCATGGGCCCGGACGCCATGTCGAACTTCGGGACCTGGATGTCGATCATCATCGCCATGTTCCTCGTGGGCGCCGCACTGGGCGGCGTTTTGTTTGGATGGCTGGGCGACAAGATCGGCCGCACGCGCGCCATGGTCTGGAGCGTGCTGGCCTACTCCCTGTTTTCGGGCCTGTGCGCCTTCGCGACGGAGCCCTGGCACATCGCCGGCCTGCGCTTCCTCGCGGCGCTGGGCATGGGCGGCGAATGGGCGCTCGGCGTGGCGCTCGTGATGGAGATCTGGCCGGGCAAGTCCCGCCCCCTGATGGCGGGCGTGATCGGGGCCGCGGCCAACGTCGGCTTCCTGACGGTGGCCCTCATGTCTCTCGCGCTCACCAGCATCATCGCCTCGGTCGGCGTGTTTTTGCACGCCGTCCTGCCCGCCTCGGCCGCCGACGCGCTGTTGGCCAACGGAAGCTGGCGCATGCTCTTCCTGCTGGGCGCCCTTCCGGCGTTCCTGACGCTGTTCATCCGCATCTTCGTCCCCGAATCCGAGAAATGGCACGCCGCCGTGGAGGTCTCGAAGATCGGCCCGAAGGTCGGCGACCTCTTCAAGGGAAAACTCCTCGGCAAGACGATCATCGGTTCGTGCCTGGGCGCCGTCGCCCTGCTCGGAACCTGGGGATCGGTGCAGTGGATCCCCTCGTGGGGCCACAAGCTCGCGAACGGAGCCCCCGGCGCGCGCGAAACCCTGCAGATCTGGTCCGCGATCGGCGCGATCGTCTTCTCCATCCTGGTGGCGCTCATCGCGGAGAAACTGAACCGCCGCCGCACGTACTTCTTCCTCTGCCTCGTCACCGTGATCGCCTGCGCCATCCTCTTCCGCGTTCCCATGGAATACGGCACGGGCCTCTTCTTCTGGACGTTCCTGGTGGGCGGGCTTTCGGCCGGCTTCTACGGCTGGCTGCCCCTGTACCTGCCCGAGCTGTTCCCGACGCGCCTGCGGGCCACGGGCTCCGGGTTTACGTTCAACATCGGCCGCGTGCTCGCGGCGGGCGGGACGCTCGGCGCGGGCGCCCTGTTGAACGCCTTCAACGAGGATTACGCCCGCATGTGCGCGGTGATCAGCCTGGTCTATGTGGTCGGCATGGTCATCATCTGGTTCGGCCCTGAAACGAAGGGCAAGGCGCTCCCCGAGTAACCGGGGAGGAAGGAAGGCCGCCGCGAACGCTGATGGAGCGCGCGGCGGAATCAGAACGCCGCCGGCACCCGGCGGCTCACACACGGGAGGTCCCATGGCTTCGGGACATTATAATTTCACCATCCTCCGCAACCTGCGCAAGACGCAGGGGTATACGATCGCGGACGTCGCCCAGAACTCGGGCATTTCCACGGCCGTGATTTCCCGCATCGAGCGCAACCAGGCCATGCCCGAGCTCGAGACGCTGGCCCGCCTTTCGAAGGTCTTCGGCATCTCGGCCACCGACCTGCTCGGCCTCGCCGAGAACCGCACCGCGCGCGTGGTGAGCGAACAGGAGTACAACTCCGGCGGCTTCCACTTCGTGAACGTGCATTTCCTAGACCTGCAGATTTTCATCGGCACGGCGCCGGCGAACTCCACCGTGAACCGGCCCGAGATCCACCACAACGACACCGAGACATGCTGGGTCCTCGAGGGAAGCATCGAGCTCAAGGTCGGCACCGACAAGTACATCCTCAAGGCGGGCGACGCCATCCAGTTCGACGCCATGCTGGAGCACGAATACCGCTCGCTCGAGGAATGCAAACTGATGCTCCTGCATCTTCACAAGGGAAAAAGGATTTAACACGCGATGAAAGTTCGCCCCGACCTCAAGCCATCCAGCCTCTCCGCCAAGCTCGCCCGCATGTGGGCCCTGTCCGCCGTCAAGATCCGCTCCCTCGAAAAAAGCTGCCCTCCCGGTTCGGGAGCGCCCGTCTTCACCGTCAAGGGCAAGTACACGGCCCGCGGCTGGACCGAGTGGACGCAGGGCTTTCAGTATGGCTCCGCCGCCCTGCAGTTCGACGCCACCGGCGAGCAGGAGTTTCTCGAGCTGTGCCGCGACCGGACCCTGAACGTCATGGCCTCGCACCTCACCCACGTCGGGGTGCACGATCACGGCTTCAACAACGTCAGCACCTACGGCAGCCTCTGGCGGCTGGCCCGCGAAGGGCGCTTCGAAGCCCCGGCCTACGAGGTCCGCTTCTATGAGCTGGCCCTCAAGGCCTCCGGCGCGGTCCAGGCCGCGCGCTGGACGCCCATGGAGACCGGCGGGTACATCTATTCGTTCAACGGCCCGCACTCCCTGTTCGTCGACACCATCCGGTCGCTGCGCGCCCTCGCCCTCTCGCACAAGTTCGGCCACTTGCTGATGGGGGAGAAGGACGCGAAGATTTCGCTGCTCGGCCGCCTGATCGACCACGCCCACGCCACCGCGAAGTACGCGGTCTGGTACGGCGAGGGGCGCGACACCTATGACGTGCGCGGACGCACGGCCCACGAGAGCGTGTTCAACACCAACGACGGCAGCTACCGCTGCCCCAATTCGCAGCAGGGGTTCTCGCCGTTCACCACGTGGACGCGCGGCCAAGCCTGGGCCATGTTGGGCTTCGCCGAGGAGCTCGAGTTTCTCGCCACGATTTCCGACGCCGAACTCGAGCCGTTCGGGGGCCGCGAGGCCGTCCTGGCGCCGATGCTGAAGGCCGCCAAGGCCACCTGCGACTATTGGATCGAGGATACCCCTCTCGACGGCGTGCCCTATTGGGACAACGGCGCGCCCTTGCTGCACAAGCTCGGGGACACGCGCTCCAAGCCCGCCGACCCGTTCAACGACTTCGAGCCGGTGGACAGTTCGGCCGCGGCGATCGCCTGCCAGGGCTTGATCCGCCTTGGGCAATACCTCGAAGGCAAGGACCCGAAGGCTTCGGAATACGTGCAGGCGGGCCTCACCGTGCTGGATCGGCTCCTGGAAGAACCGTACCTCGGCACCGATGAAAAGCACGAGGGGTTGCTGCTGCATTCCATCTACCATCAGCCCAACGGCTGGGACCACGTTCCCGCCGGCAGGAAGATCGCTTCGGGCGAGGCTTGCCAATGGGGCGATTACCACCTGCGCGAGGCCGCCCTGCTGGTGCAGCGCATGGCCGAGGGCAAGCCGTACTATACGTTCTTCGGCGCCGAAGGCAAGAAATGAAAAAACGAGTCGCATTGGTCACCGGCGGCACGCGCGGCATCGGGCTGGGCGTCGCCGCGGCGCTCGGCAAGGAAGGCTTCAACCTGTGCGTGTGCGGGCTGCGTCCGGCGGAAGCGGCGGAGGAGTCCCTCGCCAGGCTGCGCGCCACGGGAGCCGAGGTACTGTACGTGCGTGCCGACATCGGCTCGAAGCCCGATCGCGACAATCTGCTGCGGGAGATCGAGGCGCATTACGGCGCGTTGCACGTGCTGGTGAACAACGCGGGCGTCGCCCCCGACGTGCGCGCCGACATCCTGGATGCGGGCGAGGAAAGCTTCGAGCGCCTGATGCGCATCAACCTGCAGGGACCCTACTTTCTCACGCAGGGCGCCGCGAACTTCATGGCCCGCCAGAAGAAAGCGGACGCCGCCTTCGCCGGCGCGATCATCAACGTCACTTCCGTGTCGGCCGAGGTGGCTTCGGTCAACCGGGGCGACTATTGCGTGAGCAAGGCCGGGCTCGCCATGGCGAGCAAGCTGTTCGCCGCGCGCATGGGCGAGTTCGGCGTTCCCGTCTACGAGGTGCGGCCGGGCATCATCGCCACCGACATGACCTCGGGCGTGACCGGCAAGTACGACGCGCTGATCGCCAACGGCCTTTTGGTCGATCCCCGCTGGGGAACCCCCGAGGACATCGGCCGCGTCGTCGCCGCGCTCGCGCGCGGGGACATGCCCTACGGCACGGGGTCGGTCCTGCACGTGGACGGTGGGTTGACGTTGCAGAGACTGTGAAAAACGGGTTGTTGGTTGTTAGTTGTTGGTTGTTGGACCGGCGGGGAAGATGCCGGGCCAGCGTTCCGGTGGCTCGCCAACAACGAACAACCAACAACTGACAACCCTCCGCACGGGCTTTTTTCATGACTACCAACATCTTCGACACCATCGGTAAAATCGGCCTCATGCCCGTCATCGTGGTGGAACGCGAGGAAGACGCGGTTCCCCTGGCCGAGGCGCTTATCGAGGGCGGCCTGCCGCTTGCCGAGGTCACCTTTCGCACCGCCGCCGCCGCCAAGGTGATCGCCGCGATGGCGAAGGTTCCCGGCCTTTGCCTCGGCGCGGGCACCGTGATGAAGCCGGAGCAGGTCGACCAAGCGATGGACCTCGGCGCGCAATTCGCGCTCGCGCCCAACTTCAACGCGAAGACGGCCGAACACGCCCAGAAGAAAAACTTCCCCTTCGTGCCCGGAATCCTCTCGCCGACCGAAATGGGCAACGCGCTGGAGGCGGGTTTCTCCGTGCAGAAATTCTTCCCCGCCGAGCCGGCGGGCGGCGCGCCCTTCCTCAAGGCCGTCTCCGCGCCCGTCAAGGGAATACGCTTCATCCCCACGGGATCGATCGACCTCGCGCGCCTGCCCTCCTATCTGGAGATCTCCTCCGTGCTCGCCGTGGGCGGCTCGTGGATGGTGGCCCCGAAGCTGATCCAGGAAAAGAAATGGTCCGAAATCACCCGCCTCGCCCGCGAGGCGGTGGCGATCGTGAATCAAATCAGGGCATCGTAAGGGCGCGATTTAATCGCGCCCGTCCACGATCGCCCGAAGCACCGAGGAATCCATGCCCCTGAAAATCCGCCCCAAATCCGAATGCCTCTTCGACGAAATCTCCCTCGGCGAGGTGATGCTGCGCCTCGATCCCGGCGACATGCGCGTGCGCACCGCGCGCCACTTCACGGCCTGGGAGGGCGGCGGTGAATACAACGTCGCGCGCGGGCTGCGCCGCTGCTTCGGCCAGCGCACCGCCGTCGTGACGGCGTTCGCCGACAACGACGTCGGCCGCCTGGTCGAGGACTTCATCCTGCAGGGCGGCGTCGACGTCCGCCACGTGCTGTGGAGGCCCTACGACGGCCTGGGCCGCAGCGTGCGCAACGGCCTCAACTTCACGGAACGCGGCTTCGGCGCGCGGGGCGCGGCGGGCACCTCCGACCGCGGCCACACGGCGGTCTCGCAGCTGAAGCGCGGCGACATCGACTGGGAGGGCATCTTCGGCCGCGACGGCGCGCGCTGGTTCCACACGGGCGGAATCTACGCCGGTCTCTCCGAAACCACGGCGGACGTGATCGAGGAGGCCATGATCGCCGCCAAAAAGCACGGCACGCTGATTTCCTACGACCTCAACTACCGCCCCAGCCTGTGGAAGAACTTCGGCGGCCAGAAAAAGGCCCAGGAGGTCAACCGCCGCCTGGTGAAGTACGTCGACGTGCTGATCGGCAACGAGGAGGACTTCACCGCCTGCCTCGGCTTCCATGTCGAAGGCACCGACGAAAACCTTTCCGCGCTGGACACGACGAACTTCAAGAAGATGATCGGCGCGGTCACGGCCGAGTTCTCCCACCTTCAGGTGGTCGCAACCACCCTGCGCACGGTGAAGTCCGCCACGGTCAACGACTGGGCGGCCGTTTGCTGGGCCGGCGGAACGTTCTACGAGTCCTCCGTGCGCGCGGGCCTGGAGATCTACGACCGCGTGGGCGGCGGCGATTCCTTCGCCTCGGGCCTCATCTACGGCCTCATGGAAAAGAACGATCCCGCGCTCGCGGTCGAATACGGCGCGGCCCACGGCGCGCTGGCCATGACCACCCCGGGCGATACCTCGATGGCGTCGCTGGCGGAGGTCGAGCACCTCATGAAGGGCGGATCCGCCCGGGTCGCGCGCTAGGGAAGCACGCCGCCCGCCTCGCCCGCTAAAAATCGCGATGGCCCGCAAGATCATTCTTTCCGCCGACGGCACCTGGAACAAACCGGACCAGCGGGACCGGGGCGTGGTCTCGCCCACCAACGTCGTCAAGCTGGCGCGAAGCGTTGCCGAGGCGGATGCCGCGGGAAATCCCCAGGTGGCGGTTTACGATTCCGGCGTCGGAACCGGCGGATGGCTCGACAAGGTGCTCGGAGGCGCCTTCGGTCATGGGCTTTCCAAGAACATTCTCGACTTGTACGGCGCCCTCGTCGAGCGTTATCAGCCCGGCGACGAGATTTTTTTATTCGGATTCAGTCGCGGCGCCTACACCGCCCGCAGCCTGGCGGGATTGATTCGCAATTGCGGGATTCTCAAACCGGAGCATTCCGGCCGGATGCGGGAGGCTTACGGCTTGTACCGCCGCAAGGACGAAGACTCGAAACCCGACGGGCGCGACGCCCTGCTGTTCCGCGATCGATATTCCCGGACGACGCGCATCCGGTTCATCGGCGTATGGGACACGGTGGGCGCCCTTGGCATTCCCTTGAGCGGCCTGCGCCTCGTTAACGCCCTTGTCAACGTGCGGTTTCACGACGTGCGCCTGAGTACGCATGTGGATCATGCCTACCAGGCTCTCGCCCTCGATGAAAAACGGGGGCCTTTCAAGCCCGCGGTCTGGGAGCAGCAAGAGAACGCCGCCCGACAGGTCTTGGAACAGGCCTGGTTCGCCGGGGTGCATTCGAACGTGGGCGGGGGCTACCGCGATGCGGGTCTTTCGGATGTGGCCTTTGCGTGGATGCTGGAAAAGGCCGGGTCCTGCGGCCTGGCCTTCGACCCGGAAATGCTCGCGTCCTTTTCCATCCGTCCCGATTCCGCCGGCGCGCTTATGGATTCGCGCACGCTTGCCTACAAACTGTTGCCTTCCTATGATCGCATGCCGGGGAAGGTGCCTCGCGGCCATGAACGCGCGCACCCGTCGATATTTCAAAGAATGGCGAAGGTGCCTCTCTATCGTCCCCGAAACCTATTGGCCGCCCTGGAGCGGGCGGAAATTAACCTGGGTTAAGGGCCGCGCTTTTTTTCCCCGAACGGGGACGCCGCGGGTGCCGTTACAAAGTAAACTTAGGGCATGAGAAAGTTTGCATGCGCTTTCCTCGCCGCCGGAATGCTGGCCCTGGGGTTCTCCGCCTGCGTGCGGGAAACCGAACCCCCTGCCGAGCCTCCCGCCAAGGTGCTTCCCCCCGACCCCGGTCCCGCGGGCAAGGCGACGGTTCCAGGCATTGATTCCGACGAAGACGGTTTGCGGGACGACGTGCAGATCCTGATCGATACCACCTGGTCCGACTCCGCCACCCGCGCGGCCTGTGCCCGGCTTACCAAGGCGCTCCAGGATTTTCTGAACTCCGGGACCGACGAGCCGGGCGCGCTGGCCGCGGCGGCCTCCCTGAACAAGGCCATCGATTGTCTCTACTCCGTCGATCCCGAAGGCTTCGGAAGCCTGGTGGACCACGTGGAGGGCGCGGTGGTGAACACCGAGTCGCGCACGCGGGCCTATGCCAAGGCGGGCGCCCTTATCAGCGGCGGCAGCTTCCCCGTTTCCACGGTCGCGGACAACGCGGCCACCTGCCGGGAGGCGCCGTGAGACGCAACCTTCTTCTGACCGCCTTGTTCGCCGCCGCGGCGCCGGCCCCTTCCGGGGCGGCCTGCGCTCCCGATTCGGGGGTCGCGATTTACTACGGCAACGGCATGTTCATCTCTCCCGCGCGCGCGCGGGTGCAGGCCCTGATGATGGACGAGAAGATCCGGCCGGCGCTGCCGGCGGGCACGAAGGCGACTTTCTCGTATGCCTACAACAACAGCGAGGAAAGCTACGAGCAGCTCCTGCAGGTGCTGACGCAGGCCGCCCTCGGCAAGTCCCCGATCAAGCTTCCCTCGGTTCCCTCCGTCCCCTCCGTCCCCTCCGTCCCCTCCGTCCCTTCCGCTCCGTCGGTCCCCACGGTCCCGTCGATCCCCTCCTGGGTTCCCGAGTTGCCCGAGTCCGTCCGGGATGCGATCGACGGGATCGAGCAGGCCGCGGACGCGGATTCCTACGTGAAGGACCCGGACCTGAACGCGCACGTGGCGCGTTATACCGCCGACCTCGCGGCGGGCAAGCGGGTGATCGTGCTCGCGCATTCGCAGGGGAACTTTTACGCCAACAAGGCCCATGAGCGCCTTGCTTCCAAGGCGGGATTCGGCATCGTGGCCGTGGCCACGCCCGCGAGCTTCACCGCGGGAAACGGGCCCTATACCTCCTTGACCAACGATGAAATCATCAAGCCGCTCCCGAACCGGCGGACGCCCAATACCACCAACGGAACGGCCTTCAACGACGCCGCGAAGGGAGACGGGCATTCCTTCACCGCGCACTATCTGGCGGGCGACGTGAGCGGCCCCAAGATCGTGGGGCAGGTCACGAGCGTTCTCGCGGGACTTGCGTGCCCGGCGGGGCCGTGAGCGCGCGCGCTTCGGGCCGGAGAAACTTGGCGCCGTCCTAGGCGCCTGCCCCCACGGGCTCCGGAAAATTCGTTTCGAGGCACGCCGGGCAGATGCCGTGCGTGAATTCCGCGCCGGTGCGTTTTTCGATGTAGTCCTCGACCGAGGCCCACTTTCCCTCTTCGTCGCGCATTTGGTAGCAATAAGAACAGATGGGAAGCAGCCCTTCCAGCGTCTTGATCTTGATCGAGGCGTCCTGCAGTTTGCGCAGCAGGCTTTCCCGCGCCCGGGCCAGCCTGTCCCTGCCCGAGGCCATGGCCTTCTGTTCGGTGATGTCGCGCGCCACCGCGTAGAACAGGCCGTCGACCGCGGCCGCGGCGGAGGAGGACCATCCCAGCCACCGGTATTCTCCGTCCACGCAGCGGTACCGGTTTTCGAAATAGGTAGTGGCTTCGCCCGCCAGCACGCGGGCCATGACCCGCACTGTGGCCTCGCGGTCGTCCGGATGAAGGAACTCCAAAAATGGCCGTGACAGTAAATATTTCTCGGAATGCCCCAGGATGCGCGTGAACGCGGGGTTCACTTGCACGAAGAATCCCGCGCTGTTGCATACGCACAGCATGTCCCGCGACAACTTGAAAAACAACTCGAAGTTTTTTTGATGGTTCACGATCCGCCTTTAGGGGAGTCTTGTCTTGAGGCCCCCTGTATCAAGGGTACGGCCGTGGGGGGGCGAATACCCGGCAAAGCGGATTTATCCCAAAACTGACCTCCCAATGCCTGAAATTCCTCAGAACAGGCCTTTCGTCAGATCTCGTGCAGCTCGTCCCGCGTCGGCCTTTTATATACTGTTCAAAGTAGCAGTAATAATTCGAGCAGTATGAAATCCTTCCTCGCCGCCCATTCCGAATTTTCCCTGCTGAACGGCGTGGGCTCGGTCGCCGCGTGGGTGGCGAAGGCCAGGGAACTGGGCTACACGTCGCTCGGGCTGGCCGACGTGAACCGCATGAGCGGGTTGGTGCTGTTCTGGCAGGAATGCCGCGCGCAAGGGATCGATGCCATTCTCGGCGTCGAGTTGAGGGAGGCGTCGCGCCCGGAGCGGTCCGCCTTCGTCTTCGCCCGCACCGATAAGGGCTACGGAGACCTGTGCGAGCTGATTACCTGGCGCCAGACGGGGCTTCCGCGCCCGGGCGTTCCGTTTTCGCTGGAGGCGGCCTTCGCCGAGGCGTGGCCCGACCTTTTCATCCTGTCCCCGTCGATCCCCGTGCTCGAGGCGCTCGCGCGCGGGCCGAACCGGGAGCGGACGTACGGGGCGCTGGCGCGCCACGGCGCCGAGGCCCGCGCGCGGAGCCGGGCGACCGAAGCGTGGTGCGACCGCGAAGGCATTCCCGTGGCGGCCTGCGGGGACGCATGGTTCCCCACGGCGGCGGGGCACGAGACCCACCGCATTTTACGCGCGATGGATTTGAACTCGACGCTTTCGCGCCTCCGGGCGGGTGAGACGGCCCCGCCCGAGGCTTGGCTGCACCCGCCCGCCCGCATGGATTCCCTTTTCGAGAATCGTCCGGACGCCCTCGAGAACGCGGACCATATCGCCGCGTCCTGCCGCGCGCGGCCGCCGATGAACGGCTGGGTGATGCCGCGCATCGCGATCCCGGGCGGCACGACGCCGGAGGCGCGCCTGGCGGAACTGGCCCGCGCGGGACTGATGCGCAACTATGCGGGGACCGCCGCCTTCGCGCGCGCCGACGAGATCCAGGAGATGGAGCTGGACGTGATCCAGAAGCTCGGCTACGCGTCTTACTTCCTGATGGTGAAGGAAGTGTACGACGAGGCGGGGAAGATTTTCGGGAAGGGATTCCGCAAGCCCAAGGATTGCTCCCTGCTGCGCGGGTCGGCGGCAAACTCGCTGACGTTCTACAACCTCGGCGTGGGTCGGCTCGATCCCATCGAGCACAACCTGTACTTCCAGCGCTTTTTGAACGAACACCGCGCGAGCCCGCCGGACGCGGACCTCGACTTCGGGTGGGACGAGCGCGAGAAGATCCTGGACCACGTGGTGAAGCGCTTCGGGCGCGAGCGCGTGGCCGTCACGTGTACCTTCCAGCACTTCCGCTTCAAGGCGGCCTTCCGCGAGACGGCCAAGGTGTTCGGCTACGCCGAGGACCAGGTCACCGAAATCCTGGAGGCGCGCGACAGCCGGCAAAGAAGGCGCGCGGACGGCTCCATGAAGGCGCTCGAGGCGTGGGCGCGGCGGGTCCAGGGGCGCCCGCGCTTTTTGGGCCAGCATCCCGGGGGCCTCATCATCACCAACGAGCCGATCTGGCGGCACGTGGGCTGCGAGTGGTCGCGGGGGGCCGCGCCGGAGGACGCGGGCGCCCCGCCGGGCCCCTCGACAAGCGCAGGGACCGGGAGGTTGATCACCCAGGTGGACATGCACAGCGGGATCGACGAGCTGGGCCTGATCAAGTTCGACCTGCTGGGCAACGGGTCGCTGTCGGTGCTGCGGGACGCGCTGGAACAGATCCAAAGGCAGGGGCTTCCCGACCCCAAGGTGTGGGATCTCGAAAAGTGCTACGCCGACCCGGCGGCGAACGCCCTCATGCGCTCGGGCAACCTGCGCGGGGTGTTCTACCTCGAAAGCCCCGCGCAGACGCGCCTGAACAAAAAGGCCGACGTGAAGACCTTCGACGAGGTGATCGTGACCTCGTCGCTGATCCGGCCCGCGGGCACGGCCTACGCGAAGGTGTACGTCGAGCGCCATCGCAAGGCCAAGATGACCCCTCCGGTGACCGACTGGGAGTACCTGCATCCCTCCCTCCAGCCCATCCTCGAGGCCACGCACGACGTGTGCGCGTTCCAGGAGGACGTGACCAAGATCTGCCACGAGGTGGCGGGGCTGTCGTTCCAGCGGGCGGACGCGGTGCGCAAGCAGATGAACAGCCAGCACGACGGCCCGCTGTCGACCCCGCAGCTGCGCGCGCTGGCGGAGGAGTTCATCCGGGGCTGCATGTCCAATCCGAAGCTTTCCCGTCCGCTCACGCGCGCGCAGGCGGAGGAGCTGTGGACGCGGGTGGCCTCGTTCACGGGGTTTTCCTTTTGCAAGTCGCATTCGGCCAGCTACGCGCAGCTTTCCTACCAGTGCGTGTGGCTCAAGGCCCATCATCCCGCCGAGTTCCTCTCCGCGGTGATCTCCAACAACCACGGCTTCTACCGCCGCGTGGTCTATCTCAACGAGGCCCGGCGCCTGGGGATCCGCATCCTGCCGCTCGACGTCAACGCGTCCTTTCGCAAGTTCGAGGGGGCGGGAAGGTCCATGCGCCCGGGTTTCCTTCACCTGAAGGGCGTGTCGGACGCGACGGTGGAATCCCTGGTGGAGGCGCGCGCGCCCGCGAACGGCGGTCCCTTCCGCGGCCTCGAGGATTTTCTGCGGCGCGTGCCCGCGGGAAGGAAGGAGACGGAGAACCTGGTCCTGGCGGGCGCCTTCGACCGCTTCGGGATGACGCAGCCGGAACTGCTCTTTCATCTCGATGGCATTTACCGCAGCGTGTCCTGCCGCGGAGCCGCGGCGGCATCGCTATTCGAGGACACGGAAGAAGCGGGCGGTTACCGCGCGCGCGACCTGCATCCGGGGCTGCGGGATTCTTCCCTGATGGAGCGCTGCCAGAACGAGCAAAGGCTGTTCGGCTACATGCTCTCGGGAAACCCGCTCGACGTGCTCGGCGTCCATCCCGCGGCGCGCGACGCCGTGCCCGCCGCCGACGTGGGGCGGCACGCGGGCCAGCGCGTGAAGGTCCTGGGGCTGTACGTCACGCACCGGTTTCACGAGGTCGAGAAAAGCGGCCGCCTGATGAAATTCCTGACGCTCGAGGACAAGAGCGGCACGGTGGACGTCATTTTCTGGCCCGACATGCTGGAACGCTGGGATGAGATCCTGATGGAGCCGGGGCCCTTCGAGGTGTGGGGCAAGGTCACCGAGGAATGGGACACGTTTTCGCTCGAGGCGGAGCGCGTGAAGGCGGTGGAATACAACCCGCACCTGGTGGACTTCGACCTCGCTTCCGCGCGCCTGCGGGAGGGCGTGGCCGCGGCCGCGACGCCGGAGACGGCGGTTCCGGAGGCGCCCTACCACCGGGAGGCGCTCCATGCCTAGGGCCTCCGGCGTTCCCGAGACCCTGTACGCGGCCGTCAGCATCCCGCGCTTCACCGCGCAGGCGCTGTCCGCGGAGCGTCCCGAGCTGCGGCGCCGTCCCTTCGTCGTGGTGGAGCAGAACGCTTCGAGCCACAAGACCTTGGTGCGGGAGCTTTCGGAGGAGGCCGGGGAGCAGGGGCGCCGCCGCCACATCTGGCCCGGCCTGCCGGTGTTTCTCGTCGCGCGCAAGTGGCCGGGGCTGCCCGTGCTGGCGCGCGACCCGGCCGCGGAGGCGCGCCTGCGCGACCGCATGCGGGCGCTGTGGACGCGCTGCACCCCCGAGTTCACGGTGCGCGACAACGGCGGAGCGTTGCTCGACATGACGGGCACGCCCGCGACGCGCAAGTTTCCGCCCGAGACGTGGGCGCTGCATTTGCAGCTTCAACTGTACGGGCTCGGGCTCGACGCCGCCTCGGTGGGCGTGGCGTCGTCGCAGGCGGTCGCGCGCGTGCTCGCCCGCCTGGGCGCCCCCCGCGGGGTGCACGTCTGCCCTCCGGGCGAAGAGACGCGCCTGCTCGACCCCCTGTCGCCCGCGCTGCTGCCGGACCTGTCGTCGCAGGCGCGCGAGCGCCTGAGGAAGTACGGCCTCGACACCATCGCCGCGGTGCGCCGGCTCGACCGCGACGAACTCGTTTTGCGCTTCGGGGCCGAGGGCGACAAGCTCTACGTCCTCGCGCGCGGGATGGACCTGGAGCCCGTGGCGCCCCGCGCGCGGCCCCTTTCGGTGGAGACCGTGCTGCCGCTCGACCTGAACGACGAGACGGCGCTTCGCAACCAAGTGCGGCTCACCGCCGACAAGCTGGGCCACGCCCTGCGCCTTGCGGGGCTCAAGGCGGGCCGGTTCACCTTGGTGCTGGTTTACGCCGACGGGCGCAGCGCCCGCCGCACGGCGCGCCTCGCGCCCACGGCGGCCTTCGGCCCGCTGGCCGGCGCGGCGGTCGAAGCGTTCTTCGCGCTTTACCGGCGCCGCGTCGCCCTCCGCCGCCTGCAGTTGCACGTCGCGGTTCCGGCCGTCGAGACGGGGCAGCGCGACCTGTTCGAGGAGGAGGGGACGGAAAAACGGGAAGCGCTGGAAGCGGCGGTCGACCGCATCCGCAAGAAGCTTGTTTTTGGAGAGGTGCTGAGCGCCTCCAGCGTGGAAAGCTATGCCGAAGAAAGGGAGCGGGAGCGGGAGGAGCAGAAGGCGAAGGAAAAGGCCCGGTGGGACCTGAAACAAAAGGCCCTCGCGAAGGCCCGGGAAAGAACCCGGGAAAACTCCCTCGAACCCGCATAAGCGCGACGTTTCTGGCCGCATGGGACGGGGTTTCCGACAATGTTTGGCGGCCCGGAAACACAGTGCAACAGGGGTGTTTCGTCGACGCCTTCCCGTGTATTTGAAAGGGTACGGCGATCACGGGAGGATCTCATGAAACATTCTGCCCATTTCTGGAAGCGGGCCGCGGCCCCGACGGCGGCCCTGGCCTGCGCGCTGTTCGCGGGCTGCATGAACGGCGCCGACAAGGAAGACGACCCGGAATACGAAAAATACAAGGACGCCGAGGTGAACCGCTCCACGGCGCAGGCGAGCTTCGCCGCGGAGGCTGCGGTGATGCAGGACTGGGACGCCTCAATGGACTTCCCCATCTCCAACGTGGATTTTCCCGGCACGGCGGATTCGGGATGGATGGCCATGCCCAAGGCTTCCACGTTGCGCAAGGCGGCAAGCGACGAGGTGACGATCGATTCAAGTACGCGCGCGGCCGGATACATCACGATCAGCGTGCGGCGCCCCGGATTTTTGCACACTACCTACGATACCGCCGTCGTGAAGTGGGACGCCCAGGCGCAGGACAACGTCGACGACAATGAAAACATCCTGCGCTGGTCGCGTACCGTGGCGTGGGTAGGCGGCAATACCGACCGGATCGCGCTCACCGACGAAGACGGTGACGGCCTCGTCAACGTCGTCACGGGCCGCGACAACCGCGTACGCGCCGAGTTCATCAAGCGCGCGACCCGCCTGGATTCGAAGCAGCAGGTCGAGAACGCCGTCGTCGTGACGGGTCCCGGCGCGGACAATGATTTCGGCACGGAAGGCGACAACCGCTTTTACCAGGCGGCCTGGAGCCGAACCGTCAACGGGGTGCTGACGGCTTCGGCGGTGTTCGCCGACGAGGACGGCGACGGCAAGGTGCTGGACAACGGGGCCGTCTCGGTGGTACGCTTGAGCGCGTGGGAATCCGAACCTCCTTTCCGCCCGCGCGTGAAGTCGGTGGGCGCGGTGATCCGCATCCGCAAGCTCGGCTTCGGCCTCGGCGATGAGCTGGTGGGGTTCCGCTACGCCGACACGTTGAAGAGCGGGCGCACGCACACGGTGTACATGCGGAACTCCGACGGCGGCGAGGATGTCCGCGCGAACGACACGTTGCGCGTGTTCCTGGAGACGCGCCAGAAGGATCGCAACGATTCGCTGCGCTCGCTCGACGTGCAACTCGCCCTCAACCTGGGTTCCAGCCTGAAAAGCGACCACGACGACGTGTTCTATTCCCTCAAGGCGGAGGCGCACAATCGCCTCGGATTCCATCGTGACGTGCGGTTCGAGATCATTTCGAGCGCGCCGGTCCCGAAGGGCCAGGAGCCCCAAAACGGAACGTTCTTTTTCGAGGTGACCTACGCCAACCTCAAAAAAATCTCCCTGGAGGGAACGTTCACTCCCACTGCCTTCCACGGGGTTTACACGGGGCCGACGGGCGATACGGCCCTGGTGCATATCGCCCGTTGAGGCCGCGCCTGGAGCGTCCGCCGGTCCGGATGGGGTGAATACCCCACCCGAAAAAACCCCCGGTTACGGTTGCGACGGAAACGCGCGCTCTTCGTTAAAAAACGGAAGTGCGTTGCAATTGTGTTCCAGAAATCATATTACGAGCCTTGAATATTCGTTCTATTTCGCGTCCTGAAAATCCGCATATTACCCGTTGCAACAGGGTCATACAATTGATTGCCTGCCAGGAAGAACAAACGAACTTACCTTGAAGACGTCTCCCTCTTAACAAGGGCGATGCGGGGAAAAGAACGAATGGCTTTTCCAGATCTCGGAAGCAATCCGACGCGGTTCCGTTCAAAAGGGGGAATCCTCATGGAATCCCTGAAGCCCGGCGACAAGGTTCGCCTCAAGAAGCTGCAAGACTGGATCACGCCCCAGGACGCGGCCATGACGATCAAGCACATCGGGGAGTATTCGGCCCTGGGTCTTGCGCGCGGCGTCTGCTGTGAATGGATCAACGCGCGCGGGCGCGCCCTCGTGAAGGTCTACGCGATGGAGGACGTCATCCCGATCTGACGCCGTTCAAAGCGCGCGCACGGTCTTTTGGTACAGCGTGAGCAGCTTTCCCTCGGGGTCGTACTTCGACTTCAGGCGGAAATATCCCTCGCCGTTGTACGTCTTCCAGAACTCGTCCTCGGGGTAAAAGGATTCCGAGTACAGGCTTTTGCGCCCGCCCAGCCTCGCCACCTCCACCTCGATCATCCGGTTGAAATGCCCCTTGGGCATCTGCACCTTGGACTCCACGCTGTCCCAGAAGCCGAAGTTGAGATAGAGCGTGTCGGGATCCATTTCGTACAGGTCGAACTTCGCCTCGGGGTCGGGCTTTCGCACGGGGCACACCCACACGGGCTTGATGGCGATCTCGCGGTGGAAAAATTCCAGGAACTCCGCGCCCCGGTCGGCGGGCACCTCGACGTCCTGGATCACGGGTTCCCAAGTCTGCGATTCGCGGATCGACTTCACGTACGGCGCCAGTTTTTTCGCCACCTCGTTCCGGCGGTACCAGTTGAACACCTTCCAGAGGTTGCGGGAGCCCAGCAGCCAGGGACCGAGCACCAGGCGGGCCAAAAATCCCTTGAGGCCGGGGCCGAAGCCCATGCGCCGCGAACACCAGAACCAGTCGGTGTCCCAACGCCAGATATAGTCCGAGGCCGTGAGAAAGTCGGTCTCGCGGTACAGCAGCGATTTATAATACGGCCGCATGTACTTGTAGTTCCCCGCGTAGGGCGCGTCGTCCACGAAGCGTCCCGTGGTGAGGATATGCTGGGTGGGGGAAAACACCGAGCCCTCGATGAAATCCCAGGGGCCGTCCTCGGGCAGGAGGCGGGGCGAGGCGGGGGGCCGGCCCGTCCGTAAATTGGAGAGGTCGCACAGGCGCTTCATCTCCTCCAGGAATTTTTCCGCGGAGCGGAACCGCCGGTGGCGCAGCTCCACGAAGCGCTTCGCGCGCACGATGCGGATGCGCGCCCGGATCACGTAGCCGAGCGTGCCGTAGGAGTTGGCGAACCCGTAGAACAAGTCCCGGTGCTCGTTGTCCGGGCGTGCGAGCACGATGCGGCCGTCGGGCAGGAGGATGTCCATCTCGACGGCCGTCTCGTGGACGAAGCCGTACCGGAAGGACGACGATTCGATGCCGACGCCGGTGAGGGCGCCGCCCACGGTGATGGTCTTGAGCTCGGGAACGACGGCGGGCAGGCAGCCGTGCGCCAGCGCGCCGGCGACCGCGGTTTCATAGGGCGTCATGCCTTCGACGTCCATCGTCAGGTTTTCGGCGTCGACGGCAAGGACCTGATTGAAGGCGCGCACGTCCAGCGAGCGCACGGCGGCGTCCTTGCGGGTGCGGAAAAGATTGGAGGTGGCCTTGCCGAGGCGCACGGCGCCGCCGGCCTCGCGGATCGCCGCGGCGAGGGCCGCGCGCTTCGCCGCGTGGGCCTGGAGGGGGTCGAGGGGAACGCTCATGCGCCGCCTAGCGGACGCATGCGTAGCCGCCGGGAACGCCGCCCTTGGAAAGCACGACCTGCCAAAGCTGATTCTTGCGCGCGCGGAAGGAACCCGCGCAAATCGTCAGGTAGTACACCCACATGCGGTGGAACTGCTGCCCGTAGGCCTTCTCATGCTTGTGCCAGTTGGCCTGGAAGCGCTCGAGCCAGGCCATCAACGTATGGTCGTAGTCGGGGCCGAAATTGTGCCAGTCCTCCACCACCAGCAGGTTTTCGGCCGCCTTGCTGAGCTGCGCGATCGACGGCAGCATGGCATGGGGGAAGATGTACTTGCCGAGCCAGGGCTCGATGCTGGTCACCGAACGGTTGCTGCCGATGGTGTGGACCAGCGCGAGTCCGCCATCCTTGAGCGAGCGCTGGATGGTCTGGAAAAAGGTGCGGTAGTTGCGCATGCCGACGTGCTCGGCCATGCCGATCGAAACGACGCGGTCATAGAGGCCCTCGGCCTCGCGGTAGTCCTGCAGGCGGATTTCCACCGGGAGGTCCTTGTTGTATTCACGGCCGTAGGCGACCTGCTCCTTGGAGATGTTGTACCCGGTCACGTGGGCGCCGTAGCGTTCCGCGGCGAAGCGCGCGAAGCCGCCCCAGCCGCAGCCCAGTTCCAGGACGGTCATGCCGGGTTTCAGCCCCAGCTTGCGGCAGACCAGGTCCAGCTTGTTTTCCTGGGCCTCGGCGAGGTTCGCGGCGGCTTTTCCGTCGCCGGTCTTCCAATAGGCGCAGGTGTATTGCATGCGGGGGTCGAGCATGTCCGCGTAGAATTCGTTGCCCAGATCGTAATGGATCTCGGCCACGGTCTTCGAGCGGGACTTGCTTTGGCGATTGAACAGGCGGGACTTGAGGAGGTCGAAGGCGACAACCCAGTTAAAGGGAAGCCGGTGTTCGAGCCGGGCCGACATCGCCTTGGTGAAGGCCACGTCGAGCTGCTCGCAGTCCCACCAGCCTTCCATATAGGATTCGCCCAATCCCAGGGTCCCCTGCCCGAGAATGCGCTTGAAGAAGTCGGGATGATGGACCTGCACGTCCCAGGGCCGGGAGCCGTTGATATGGATGTCGCCCTGGGCCAGCAGGTCGGTGATGGCGCGGGCGGACCCGGAGAGGGTGGCGGCGGAAGCTGTAGGTTGAATCTGACTGATCATGGTCATCCGTAGGCTTGCGTTGCGTGTCGATCCGATCGACGGTTTAAACTAATTAAAGCCCTGCTGGAATGAAAAGAGGCACGTCGGCATTTTTGTGATTTTCGGAACAAGCCCGCACGATTTCCCGGGAAAAATTGGTAAAACCGTCGGAATTTCCGGACTGTGAAAGGTTTCGTAAGACTGCTGGGCCGGGCGTTTGCCCTACGGTTTGATGTGCGCGTCCTCCAATAAATTCAGCAGGCCGCGCAACGGGATCTCCACCCAATCGGGCCGGTTGTTCAGCTCGTAATGCAATTCATAAACGGCTTTTTCCAGAATGAACAAGTCCAGCAGGCGGGCATGGGCCTCCGCGTTTAGGTCGAAGCCCGCGGCGCGCGCATAGCCTTCGCGAAAAGCCTTCCCCAGCGTTTGCGCGAGGGCGTCGGCATCGCCGGTGCTCCCGGAGCGCCGGGCCGCATGGGCGGCATAATGAAAGGAGCGCAGCATGCCGGCGACGTCGCGCAGCGGGGATTGCTTGCGGCGCGCCTCGGCGAGGGGACGGCCGGGTTCGCCTTCGAAGTCCAGGATCCACGCGTCCGGAGGGTCCTGCATCCCGACCAGTATTTGCCCCAAATGCAGGTCGCCATGCGTGCGCGTTTTCACCGCGCCCTCGGGCAGATTCTCGTGGGCGGGCGCCCGCAGCCGGTCCTCGAAGAAAGGGCGCCGGCGCAGCACTTCCCGGGCGCTCGCGGCCGTGCCGGGATCGAGAGCGGGAAGCCTGGATTCCAGGGTTTCCAGCACGGCGCCCAGCTGCGCGCGCACGCCCGCGCGCACGTCTTCGACGTCCCCGTCGGTCAGGGGTTCGGGGGAGAAGCCGCCTCCTGGAACGTCGAGGGGGGCCCGCAAGGCGGCGTGCAGCCCCGCGACGCGGGTACCCAGCAAGCGCGTCCACTCCAGGTAGGCCCCGGACGGGCCCTCGCGCAGGTTCGCCAGCGCATGCTCCCAGGCGTCGCCGCGGCTTTCGACCAGGTCCTGCATCACCGCGAGGGTGGCGGGCGGCCTGCCGTCGGCCACCCACTCCAAAGTGCACGCCAGCGGCGGAGTGTGGGTCCAGCCGGCCGCGCGCAGAAAGCCCAGGATTTCGGGTTCGGGATTTACCTCCTGTTCGACGCGGCGATAGAGCTTGACGAAGTCGCCCGAGGCGTAGGCGAAGGAAGTGTTGCTCTGCTCGGCGCCGAGAAGCCGGGACGAGGGGGCCCCGCCGAGGCGCCGTCCGGGGACGGGGGTACCACGCAGGATACCCCCTCCCCATCGAATTTCCTTGCGTCCTTCCAGCAACTCGAAAAGCGCGCGGCGAAACCGCGGATCCCAGGAGGCGTCGCACAGGAGGTTTTCCGCGCCCGCAATGCGGCCGATGCGGCCGGCCTCGGGCGGGTCCAGGGCGTTCACGGGTTCCCGCAACGCGAGCGGCACGGCATAGAGTTCGGAGGAACCGTCCCCGAAGGTCGTTCTCACCAGGCAGAACCGGGGGGCGTCGCTTTCCGGACCCAGGGGCGCATGGGCCTCGAGGGCGACGGAGGCCAGGGTCCTGGCCTTGGAGCGGTACCAGCGGCGCTGGGGAATCCAGTCGGCCAGGAGGCGCTCCAAAACGGAACCTTCCGTCTCCAGCAATTCGGATAAATCGGGCATCCGGAGGAATCTACTTTTAAGGAGATGAAAATCCAGCCTCTTCTCGACCACGCCGTGTCCGGCGGGCGCCTGGATCCGGCCGACGCGGCGGTGCTTCTGCGCAGCGAGGATTGGACCTCCATCGTCGCGGCGGGGCACGCGCGCCGCAACCGGCTTCACGATCCCGAAGTCGTAAGCTATACCGCCTACCGCGTCATCAACTACACGAACTTCTGCGACATCGATTGCACGTTCTGCAGCTTCAAGGACGAGATCGAAAGCGACCGGGGCTACACGCTTTCGCGGGAGCAGGTGGCGGCCAAGACCGAGGAGGCGCTGGCGCTCGGGGTGGACCAGATTTTCTTCCAGGGCGGGGTGAACCCGAAACTGCCGCTCGAGTATTATACGGATACGCTGCGCATGTTGCGCGACCAATATGGGGTCGCCCTGCGCGCCTTCTCGCCCATCGAGCTGTACCGGTTGGCGGAAAAAACGGGGATGCCCCTGCCGGCGCTGCTCGAGGAACTGAAGGCCGCCGGGCTGGGCTCGGTTCCCGGGGCGGGCGCGGAAATCCTGACCGAACGCATGCGCGCGGTGCTGTCCCCCAAGAAACTTTCGGGCGAGGAGTGGTGCGCGGTAATGGGGGAGTGCCACAAGGCCGGCCTGCCGGGTTCGTGCAATATCGTGTTCGGGTCGACGGAGACCCCCGAGGACATCGCGGAGCATCTTCGCTTGCTTCGCGACCAGCAGGACAAGACCGGGGGCTTTCTGTCGTTCATTCCCTGGATCTTCCAGGCCCAGACCAAGCGGTTTCCGATAAGGCATGTGACGGGCCGCGAGTACCTGCGCCTGCTGGCGGTCTCGCGCCTGTTCCTCGACAACATCCCGCACGTCGAGGTGTCGATCATGGTAATGGGGCGCGAGCTGGCGGAGCTGGGACTGACCGCGGGCGCCGACGATATCAACAGCATCGTGATCGAGGAAAACGTGCTGAAATCGTCGGGGCTTAAGACCTTGCGCGCGGCGGAGCGCTTCATCCGCGACGCGGGCTTCCGGCCGGCGCGGCGGACCATGAACTATGAGTTCGGGAAGTATCCGGAGAATGCGCCGGAGCCGGTGATCGCCGCACCCAGCCGTTAATTCTCCTTCGCCTCGATCTTCTCCCACACCGCGTCCACCTGCCGCTGCAAGTCCTCGTGCGAGCCGGTATTGACGATTTCGAACCCGGCGTAGGGCCGCTTTTCTTCCTCGGGCATCTGGCTGCGGATGCGGCGCTCGGCCTCGTCGTGGCTGAGACCGTCGCGCTCCATGAGCCGCGCCAGGCGCACGGGCTCGGGCGCGGTGACCAGGACCAGGGCGTCGGCCTCGCGGTGGGCGCCCCACTCCACGATCAGCGCCGCGTCGACGACGACGCGGTTCATCACCCTCAGGGCCGAAAACACGCGCTCGCGCAGGGCCACCACCAGGTGGGGGTGCACGATGCGGTTCAGCGCGGCGAGCGCGGCGGGATCGCCGAACACGCGGGCGCCGAGGCGCTTGCGGTTCAGGGTTCCGTCGGGATGCAGGAACTCGTCGCCGAATTCCTGGGCGACCTGTCGCACGAGGGCTGGATGGGCGGCATAGAGTTCGTGCGCGACCTTGTCGGCGTCGATCAGCGCGCAGCCCTTCTCATGGAACATGCGGGCCACGGCGCTTTTTCCGCTCGCGATGTTGCCCGTGACGGCGAGGATCAGGCGGGGCACGGGGAACCTTGGCTGTCTGTGCTTCGCCCGTTGTTAGTTGTTGGTTTTTGGTTGTTAGTGAGCAAGAAAAAAGAACGAAATACACTAACGGAACAATCAGTCCCCCAACCAACAACCAACAACCAACAACTCTTCATCATCCCTTCGCCTCCAGCCAGTCCGGGCCCCAGCCGAGGTCGGCGATGAGGGGGACCGAAAGCTCCATCGCCCCTTCCATCTCCTGCTTCACCAAAGCGGCCAGGGCCTCGGCCCCGCTTTCGGGCACCTCGAACACGAGTTCGTCGTGGACCTGGAGCAGCATGGCCGCGTCGGGCATTTCGTTCGCGAGCCGCGCGTGGATGCGAATCATGGCGATCTTGATCAGGTCGGCCGCGCTGCCCTGGATGGGGGTGTTGGCGGCGATGCGCTCGGCGTTCTCCTTGAGCATGCGGTTGTCGGAAAGCAGCTCCGGAATGTACCGGCGGCGGCCCCCGATCGTTTCCACGTAGCCGTTGCGGCGCCCGCGTTCCACGGTCTCGGTGATGAAGAGGTCGACGCGCGCGTAGGTCGCGAAATAATTGTCGATGAAGCGCTTGGCCTCGCCGTAGGGGATCTTTAGCTGGCCCGAAAGCCGGTGGGCGCCCATGCCGTAGAGCACGCCGAAGTTAACCACCTTGGCCGCCCGGCGCATGTCGGAGGTGACGGCGTCCTCGGCGACCCCGTAGAGCGCCGCGGCGGTGCGCGCGTGAATGTCCAGCCCTTGCCGGTAGGCGTCCCGCAGCGCCGGGTCGCCGCTGAGGTGGGCCAGCATGCGCAGCTCGATCTGGGAGTAGTCGGCGCACAGGAGCACCTTGCCCGGGGCCGCCACGAAGCATCCGCGGATCTTGCGCCCCAGCTCGGTGCGGATGGGGATGTTCTGCAGGTTCGGGTTGATGCTCGAGAGGCGGCCGGTGGCGGCGATCACCTGGGAATAGCTGGTGTGCAGGCGTCCCGTGCCCGGATTGATGAGGGTCGGGAGCGTTTCCACGTAGGTGCCCCGGAGCTTGGTCACTTCGCGGTACTCGAGGATCTTGCCCACGATGGGATGGTCGTTCTCGAGCTTTTCCAGCACGCTGGCGTCGGTCGAGAAGCCCTTGGTGGTTTTCTTTCCCGGCTTGAGCAGGAGCTTTTCGAAAAGCACCTGGGCCAGCTGCTGGGGCGAGGCGATGTTGAAGTCGCAGCCCGCGAGGTCGCAGATCTCCCTTTCGAGGCGCGCGATCTCGCCCTGCATGTCGACGGACAGCTCCTTGAGGCGGCCCACGTTGATCGAGACGCCGCGCCCTTCCATCGCCGTCAGCACCGGCAGGAGCGGCATTTCGATGCCGTTGAACAGTTCCACCTGGTCCTTGGCGGCGAGCTCCGGCTGGTAGTGGCGCCAGAGCTGGAGCGTGTAGTCGGCGTCTTCGGCCCCGTATTCGCAGGCCTGTTCCAGCGGCACCTCGGCGAAGCTTTTCTGGTTCTTGCCCTTGCCGATCAGGTCCGTGATCGGGATCATGGTGTGGCGGAAGTGCGTCAGCGCCAGATCGTCGAGCGAAAGTTCGCGGCTCCCGGAGTTGCACAGGAAGGCGGCCAGCATCGTGTCCGCGATCTTCCCCGGGGCGTCCCAACCCGCGGGGAGCAGGCCGTGGCGTTCCAGGATGGGCAAGTCGTATTTGGCGTTGTGGAACACGAGCAGGCGCGCCGGATCGGCCAGCAGGGGGTTCAGCACGGCCTGCACGCGGGCCAGGGCGAGATTGGGGCCGACCTGATGGCCGACCGGGACATAATAGCCGGTAAGCGGCTCCACCGACAGGCAAAGGCCCACGAGGCCGGCGACCTTGTTGTCGAGCCCGGTGGTTTCGGTGTCCACCGAAAGCACGTCGGACTTCGCCAGGTCGGCCGCCATCGCCTCCAGCGCCTCGGGAGTGTTGACCAGGACGTACTTGCCCGGCACGCGCGGCATGGATTCGATCTCGGGCTCCTCCGGCAGGGGAGCCGCGCCCTCCTCGCCGGGGCCGCAATTCGCGGCGGCGGTCAGCTTGATCAGGCTTTTTAATTCATACTCCAGGAAAAACTCGCGCAACGCCTGCTCGTTCACGCCCGGGCACGCCAGATCCTCGAGCCGCAAGGGCAGCTCCAGATCGCAATGCAGGCTTACGAGCTCCATGGACATGCGCGCGTCGGCCTCGTGGGCCGTGATCTTCTCCCGTACGCCCTTCTTGGCGATGCTTCCCTTGTTCTTGAGCACTCCCTCGAGGGATCCGTAGGTTTCCAGCAGCTCCACGGCCCCCTTGGGGCCGATGCCGGCCACGCCGGGAACGTTGTCGGAGCTGTCGCCCATGATCGAAAGCAGGTCGCGGATGAGTTCCGGCCCCACGCCCCATTTTTCCTTCACCTGGGCGGCGCCGATCACCTGCGAGGGCTCCCCCTGCTTTCCCAGTTCGAACAGAAAGATGCAGTCATTGACCAGCTGCATCATGTCCTTGTCGCGGGTCACGATGTAGGTGTTCCATTGGCGCGCGCACGCCTGGGTGGCGAGCGTGGCCATCACGTCGTCGGCCTCGTATCCCGCCAGCGAAATCGTGCGCAACCCGGACTTTTCCACGAACGCGTCGATCAGCGGAAGCTGCGACACCAGTCCGTCCGGCATGGGCTTGCGCTGGGCCTTGTAATCGGCATATTGCTCATGCCGCTTCGTGGGGCCCTTCAGGTCCTTGACGAAGGCAATGTAATCCGGCCGGCATTCCGCCAGCAGGCGCAGCGTGTGCTGCGCGAAGCCGAACAGGGCGGAGGTTTCCTGGTCCTTGTGGGGGCCTTCTCCCTTGACGCGCAACGGGGTCTTGATGAACGCGAAGAACGAGCGGTAGGCGAGCGCGGAAACGTCGATGAGATAGAGGGAGGGCATGGAGGAAAACTACTTCCTGGGCTTTACCCTGTCGTTGGGAGTTGGTGGTTGGTAGTAGTAAGTTACGGCGGGCGGGTGCCCGCCGCTAAAGGCTGAACGCAAAAAACGTCGTTTAGGACGTCCAGCCCGACAGTCAAAGTTTTCCGAAGAGGGGTTTGTCCGCCCTGGGGCGATTGTCGTTCCACTCCGCGGTTTCCTCCGAACGGCGTGGACCCTTGGGGCCGCGAGGTTCGCGGGACTCCCGCGACTCCCGGAGCTCACGCGGAACCGCCGTGTTGCACGCGTCGTTGAAGCGGTCCCAGACATAATCCGATTGCGCGCGCGGCACGGGCCCGATGCGCTTCCACTGGCCGCGCAGGCGCGCGATGGAGTCTTCATGGTGGGCGCCCGGCGACTGGGCGAGTTCCTCGGCGTCGGCGACGAGGGCGAGCTTGGATTCCAGGTTCGCCTGCGGGTCTTCCTCGGGCAGGCCCAGGGCGCGGCGGCGCTCCTCGAAGAAGGCGTCGCAAGCGCGCTGGAAGCGGTCCCACACGGCGTTGTTCCGCTCGCGCGGCACGGGGCCGATGGCGCGCCATTCCTGCTGCAGGGCCTTGACCTTGTCCGTGGTCTTGCGCCAGTCGTCGGAGGCCTCGGGCACTCCGAAGCCGCCGGCGAGCTGGGTTTCGATCCAAGCCGCGCGCTCGGCGCGCGCGTCGGGGTCGGAGGGCTCGAGGCCGCTGTAGATCTCCACCGCGAAGCACAGGTCCTCCTTGCGGCGGAGGTTGCCCTCGCGGTCCTGGTCGCGCCCGGCGGAGTGCTCCTTGAGGCGCTCGAAGAAGGCGTCGCAGGCGGCGCGAAAGCGCTGCCACAGCTCCTGGTCCGCGGCGCGCGGCGCCGGCGGGGAGGCTTTCCAGCGGGCCTGCAGGTCCTTGATTTTCTCGATGGTGCTTTTCCACTCGGTGGAATCCCGCAGGGCCTCGGCCTCGGCGCAGAGCTCACGCTTGACGCGGGCGCCCTCCTCGCGCTGGCCGCGTTCCGCCTCCAGGCGGGCCCGGTGATTCTGGAAGTAGGCGTCCAGGGGCTTGCGGAAACGCTCCCACAAGGAATCCTCCACCTCGCGCGGCACGGGCCCGATTTCCTTCCACTGCGCCTGCGCGTCGAGGATGCGCTCATAGCGCTCCTTGTCGGTTTCCAGCGCGTCCAGGTTCTCGACGAGCTCGCACAGGGCCGTTTTCTTCTCGAGGTTCAGCGGGCGCTCCTGGTCCAGCTGGTCGAAATAGGCGCCGCGCGCCCGGAAGAAGGCCTCGCAGGCCCCGTGGAAGCGGTTCCACAGCGCCTCCGATTTGTCCCGGGCCACGGGGCCGATGGTCTTCCACTTCTCCTGCAGTTCCTTGATTTGGGCGGCCGCCGTTTTCCATTCGCGCGATTCGCCCAGGCGCTCGGCCTGGGCGGCGAGCTCCTGTTTCGCGCGGAGGTTTTCCTTGTGGTTTCCGTCGCGGCGGTCGTAAAAGGCCTTGCCCACGGCGCGGAAGCGCTCCCACAATGCTTCGCTCTTCTCCTGCGGCACGGCGCCGATCGCCTTCCAGCTCGAATGCGCCTCCTTGAACGCCTCGGTGGCCTCGCGCCAGTCGATTTCCTCGCCGGCGACGATGGCCTCGAGGCGGGCGCAAAGCTCTTCCTTGGTCTTGAAGTTGGCTTCGCGTTCCACGTCGAGCTCGGCGAAATGCTCGCGGCACTTTTCATACAGGGCGTCCGAGGTCTGGTGGTAGCGGTCCCACAGCGCCTCGCTGCTGTCCCACGGGACGGGTCCCACGGATTTCCATTCGGCGTTCAAGTCCTTGAAACGGCCGAAGAGCGAACGCACGTCCGCCTCTTCCGCCTGGGCCTCGGTTTGGAGCGCCTCGAGCCGCGCGCATATGTCCTGCTTGCGCTGCAGGTTCGCCCAGCGGTTCCAGTCCAAGGTTTCGCGCAGGTGGTCGGCCGCGGCGTGGTACCGGAGCGTCCGCGAGCCTCCCTCGGGGTCCACCAGGGCCAGCAACCCCTTGGCGCGCTGGGCGATTTCCTTCGCGCGCTTCTCGGCGAGCTTGAGGTCGGGAGCGTTCGCCAGGGATTCGAGTTCGCCGATCCAGGCTTCGAGCCGGACCGTGCCCTCGGCGCGGGCCCCGGCCTTGAGGTCCTCGAGAGCGGCGAGGGCGCCGGTGAACCGGGCTTCCAAGGTCGCGTCGGCCTCGGAGGTGCCGGCGAAGGCGTCCTTCCACTCGCGCGGGAGCGCTCCGACCCGGGCCGCGAAAAACGCCGGGTCGGATTTTTCACGGCCGGAAGCCTTCAGGGCCTCGGCCTCCGCGACCAGTTCCTCGCGGCGCTTCTGCGCCGATTCTGAGGCGGTGCGCCGGCGTTCCGTCTCCTCCTGCTCGCGCTGCTTGCGCAGTTTTTCCTTCACGAGGCGCTCGCGCGCGATGCGGAACCGCTCGCGCAGGGGATTTTCCCCGGGGATTTCCGCGCCGTTGAAGCGGCGCGCCAAAGAGTCGATTTCCTCGGCGTCCACCGGGCTCGCGTCGGCATACAGGGCTTCGAGCCGCGCGCAGACTTCCAGTTGCACCAGGCGGTTATGCTGCTCGTGCAGGTCGCGCTCGCGACGGGCGGCCTCGCTCGCGACGTGGCGCGCGTGCCGTTCCAGGAACGCCGCGCGGCTCGCCTCGAAGCGCGCGCGCAGGTCCGGCGCGACGGCGAGGCCGTCGTTCAAAAGCTGTTCCAGCGCCTGCCCGGCCTCCTCCACCTGCTCGCGCGCGGCGTCCCAGGCGAACCCCGGGGCCGGCTCGGCGGAACCCGCGTCGGCCTTCTCCACCGCGCCCATCAGGATGTGCAACTTGGCGCGGTTCAACGCCGCCTCGTCGGGACGCTTGGCGTCCTCGCGCGTGCGCAGCCGCTCCTTGGCGCCTTGGCGCGCCGCGCGGTTGGCGGCGCCCCGGGCCACCGCCTGCAGGTGCGCGTCGCGCGACAGGCGGGCGAGGGCTTCCAGCGCCAGCGTCGTGTCCTCCTCCTTCAATGCCACGGCCAGCACGGCGCCGGCGTGGGTCAGGGCGTCCAGCGCCTGCTTGCGCAGGATGAGGGAGGGCGAATGGCAGGCGAGATCCTCCAGGATCTTTTCACCCGCCGGAAGGCCGCGGAGCTCGCTCACCCAGGCCTCGGCCTCCTCGCCGGAAACCTGCGCGCCCGCGGAGCGCGCCTTCTCCGCCAGTATCCTGGTCAGGTTCTTCCACAGCACTTCCTGCACGGCCTTGTCCGCGGTCTTCGCCAGTACCTGGCGGACGCGCGCCTCGCCCTCGAGGCGCCGGGCTGCGGCCGCGCGCACCGGGGAATCCTCATCCTCCAGCGCCGCGGCGAGGAACACATCCTGGCGGTCGCCTTCGAGAAGCCGCATGGCCGCGAGGCGCTGCGCGGGGTTGCTGTGTTTCCACTGGGGACGGAAGTAGTCGAATAAGGCCATGGGGGGCTCCGGGGGTCGGGTCAGATGCGGACCGTAGTATGCCGCCTCCGGACGGAGGCGGTGGGTCTCATAGTTTAGAAATCCCCGGCGCCGGAAAATCGCGGAAATAAGGGCCTAAACGCCTTTTCCTCGGCAGGTTCGTAAAATGCAAACGTCACGATAAAAACAAAGTTTATACCTTCGACGGCCCTTGATTTATTCGGAAGGTGAAACATGCTTCGATTCCATATTCTTCTTTCGGTGGCGCTTGCGGGCTCCGCCTTCGCCCAGGATTCAACCCGCGCCTCGGTGACGCCCGCCCCCTCCGTTTCCCCGGGGGTGGGCGCGTCCAGGATGGGATTCGGCGTTTCGGTCGGGCCCGCCACGGTCCTGCTTGCCGGTCCCGACGGAAGCTATCCGTCGGAGCAGGTGATGAGCGCGTTTTATTTTTCCGTCAGCGGGCCCCGGTTCAAATTCGAGCCCGAGTTCGCCGTCAACCGGCTTTCGGCCTCCGTGGATGCGGATGGTTACAACTTCGAACAAACCTATATGGCATTGCGTTTCGGCGTGGGCCTGTTGGGGGTGTCCAAGGCCGACAAGCTGGGGCTGTATTACGGCGGCCGCCTGGGCGTGATCCTGGAATCCGCTTCCTACGAGGTGAACGACGAAGTCTTCGGCGAATCCGACAGCGACAGCGAGGAGCGGACGAATTTTTATGTCGGTCCCGTCCTGGGCGCCGAATATTTCATCGCGGACAATTTCAGCGTGGGCGCGGAAGGACAGCTTATCTTCACCTTCACCGGCGATTATACCAGCGGCGACGAGGAGTCCGGGACCTATGAGACCGGCTATGAGACGATCGACAGCCGGGCCTTGTTCTTCCTGCGGTGGTACTACTAAGCCGCAACGCGGTTAATGGATGTCGTTCCCGCAGTCGTCCGGGCCGCAAAGCCCGGATTGCAGCGTGATATGGTGGATGCCGAAGCGGCTCTTCAGGTCGGCGCCCAACCCTCCCACCACTTCCTTTTCGCCGAGGTCTCCCGCCTCCACCTCGACGTGGGCGCTGAGGTAAAGCTCGCGTCCCGTCAGGGTCCATACGTGCAGGTCGTGCACCCGCCCCACCTGCGGGAAGGCGCGCATCGCCGCGAGCAGGGCGCACATGTCGAGGCCGGCCGGGACGCCCTCCACCAGAATGTGCGCGCTCCGGCGGATCAGCTTCTGGGATCCGTACACGAGAATGCCCGCGATGGCCAGGCCGGCGAAGGCGTCGGCCCGCATCCAGCCTTTCCATAGCATCAACCCGCCGGCCGCGAGCGCCGCGAGCGAACCCAGGGCGTCGCCCAGCACGTGCCAAAGCACGCCTTCCTCGTTCAGGTTTTTGTCCTCGCCCGCCCCATGCAGCCAAAGCAGCACGCCCACGTTCAGGAGGAGGCCCGCGGCGGCCACGCCCATCATGGGGCCCGCCCGCACGGCCTGGGGGCTCCACAGGCGCCCCAGCGCGCCGATGGCGGTTCCCGCGCCGAGCACGAGCAGGATCACGGCGTTGGCGAAGGCCGCGAGCACCTCGAAGCGCTTGAACCCGAAGGTTTTCTCGGCGGTGGGACGGCGCAGGCTCACATGGGCCGCCAGCGCCGCCAAGCCCAGCGCCACGGTGTCGGAAAGCATGTGAAAGGCATCGGAGAGCAGCGCCAGGGAATTCGTCCACAAACCCGCGGCGACCTCCGCCAGCAGGAAGACCGCGGTGAGCGCGAAACAAACCATCAGCCGGGTTTGCGAGGCCGTGGCCGGGCCATGGGCGTGGTGGTGGAGGTGGCCTCCTCCGGGTTCGTGCCCGTGGCCCTGATGGCGCAGGACCGGAACAAGCGAAGGGTGTCTCATGTCCGGAAAATTAGCTCTCGACGGCTTCCCGCCCGGCGCGGAACACGTCATGAATGTGGGCGTAGCGGAAGACGGCGTTCCGCCCGGCGAGGCGCAGGTTGGAAAAGCGCGCGCAATAGTCGAGAAGAACGGAAACGCGGTTCTCGATGCCCCGCTCCAGGATCGGGTAGGCGTGGGAAACGCGATGCACCGCCGCGCCGATCACGCGCGGCGTCCCGGCGCCCGGGATCGCCAGGTGCGGAAGCAGGCGCGCGACCAGGGGTTCGTCGGGTTCGGTCCACACCGCGTCCCGCGGGTCGCAGGGGATTTCCAGCACGATGCAGGTCTTCCCCGGGGGCGCCATGAAGGCGCTGCGGTTGCGGGGTTCATAAAGCCGCGTGAAGGGAACTTCCGGGTCCGGAAAATACAGGGAGGCGTTTTCGGAGAACCGTTCCTGGTCCAGGAAGATCACGCAAAGCACGAGGCTTCGGAACGCGATGCCGTCGGCGAGGGAAAGAATTTCGGGAGGCGGGGGAGGGTCGAGCGCGCGCAGGAGCGCGGGCAGGGGAAGCGTGCTGAGGACGCGCTCCGTGGAAATTTCCTCGCCGCCGTTCACCGTGATCCCCAGGATGGA
>JAJNBB010000025.1 GCA_021155885.1 Fibrobacteria bacterium
CGGCCGTGAAGCATTCCGGCCCCGCGCTGGTGTACATCACCCATCATTCCGAAGAAATCCTGCCTTCCTTTACCCACGTGCTTCTCTTGCGCGAAGGCCATGTCGTCGCCGCGGGCCCCAAGGCCAAGATCCTCACCCCGGCCCTGCTGGAAAAGACCTTCGGGGCGAAGCTGAAAATCTCGCGGCACGACGGCAGGATCTGGCTGCGCGCCTGAGGTTATCTTAGACCCATGAGTTCTTCCGCGAAGATTCCGGCGCGCAGGCCCGCCAAGACCGCCTCCAAGACCGCCTCCAAGGCCGTCGCGCCCGCGAAGCTGGGCCTGCGGCAGACGCGTCAGCGCGGCGTGATCGCCGCGATCCTCGAAGCCGCGCCGGGGCCGCTGACGATTCCGGAGATCCACCAGCAGGCGCTGAAGGCGCAGCCGGGATCCAACGTGGGCATCGCCACCGTGTACCGCACCTTGAACCTGCTGGTGGAAAACCGGCGGGCCCAGCTCGTGATTCTGCCCTCGGGGGACACCCGTTACGAGGCCGCGGGCCACAAGGGCCATCACGATCACTTTCAATGCAAGACGTGCGGCAAGGTCTTCGATATCGACGCGTGTTTGCTGGGGTTGGCGCACGGCGCCATCCTGCCGGGCGGGTACCGCGTCGAGGGGCACGAGCTCACGCTGACCGGGCAATGCCCCGACTGCGCGGCGAAGCCCGTCAAACGGATGCGCTAGGCCGCGACGACCGGCTCCGTAAACTCCGCGTACCATTCCAGCAGCCGCCACTTCGCGGCCACGCCGTTCAGCGCGAATGGATCGCCGGCCACGAACTCCTCGGCGGCTTCGCGCGAGGTGAACAGCCCCATTGCTCCCTCGGGAGGATTGCCCATCGGACCGGCTCCCAGCAAAACGCCCCGGGCGTGAAACGCCGCCAGCCGCGCGCGATGCGCGGGGAAATTTTCCATCGCTTTCGCCATGCTGTCGGGAGCCATCTCGTAAAACAAAAGCGTTTTCATTTCTTGGCTGCCTTCTTTTTCAGGACCTTCTTTGCGGCTTTCTTAGCCGCTTTCTTCGGCTTCGCGCTCTTCAGGGGCTTCGCCTCCTCCAACAAAGCCCAGGCCAGATTGGGCATGTCCTGAAAAACCTTGACAGACGAAGTTCCTTTCGCCTTTTTGGCGCCCTTCTTGGCGATCTTCTTCGCGGGCTTCCGGATCTTCGCGGCTTTCGCCTCCACCCGGGCCGCATGCTCCTTCACCTTCTCCTTGACGATCTTCGTGATCAAGGCATAGGGGACGGGCTTATCCAATGGAAACTTCGCCGTGGCCTTGCCGGAGGAATAGGCCGCGATCGCCTTTCCCAGCACGGGGTCGTTCGCGTACACGGGATACACGCTGACGTGCTTGGGGTAGCCCCCGAAGTAGACCACATAGGTCCCGCCGCGCTTGATCGCCGCGACGCCGTAGCTCACCACGCCTTCCGAGCCGGGCGCGGCCTTCAGCGCGATGTCGCGGATCTTCTTGAGAATCGTTTGCGTCGCGGGCGGGAACGAGGCGATGTAGGCGTCGAGGGTTTGACCGGATTTCATCGTTGCTCCTTCGGATCGTCTGTGCGCTAAAACGGCCGAGACTCCGAAAACTCCTCCAGAATCAGCCATTTGCCCGCGGAATCCGGCCCGACGACCAAGATGTACAGGCTGCTGTATTTTTTCAACTCCGAAAAACGCGTGCATTGGATGCGAACCCTTTTCTCCAAGGCTGTATACATGCATTCCGAATAGGTGCTGCGATCGCCGCGCGATTTCGCCAGGGGCATCCACTTTCGGATGATCGCCTTGTATTGTGTCGCCGGCATGCTCATTTCGCGTACCTGCCCCGTGGGATAGGTCCTTTTGTTGGTAATGAGGGCGCTATCCGAGTATAGGTCGGCTACCGCCGGGTCATAGGCATGCTCCAACTCCACGAAGTTTTTGAACAGGGCTTCCGCATTTGCCACAAGGACTTTCTTCCCCGCGGTCGTCGCCGCCGAGGAATCGTCCAGGACCATGCCCATGACCAGGGCGATCGCGACGCGAACCGATAATTTTTTCATCGGCAAACCTCAGGAGATGCTTTCAAAGCATAGCATGTCCGCGCGACTGGCGTCACTTCGCCAACGAACGCGGATTCAAACTCGGTTTGCGGTGCGGCCCGGAAAAAGAAACCCCGGCCGTTTCCGGCCGGGGTTCCCTGTTACCTGTACCCTGTCACCTGTTCCCTCTCAGAACGGCAAATCGTCCTCGGGCGCGGGGGGCACGCTGCCGCCGCCGGAGGCCGCGCCGGAACCGCCGGAGGATCCGCCACCGGAGTAGCCGCCTCCCCCGCCCGAACGGCCGCCGCTATACCCGCCACCACCGCCGTAGGAACCGCCTTCTTCGCCGCCGCCGGAGCCGCCGTCGCGGCGGCCGCCCAGCATCACCATGTTGTCGGCCACGATCTCGGTGGTATAACGCTTGTTGCCGCTCTGGTCATCCCACGAGCGGGTCTGCAGACGGCCTTCAATGAAGACCGGGCTGCCCTTCTTCAGGTATTTTTCGGCCACTTCGGCGAGGCCGCGCCACATCACGATGTTGTGCCACTCGGTCTTTTCGACCTTGTTGCCGTCCTTGCCCGTGTAGTTCTCGGAAGTCGCGATGGAGAAGTTCGCCACCTTGACGCCGGAGGGGATCGCGCGCACTTCGGGGTCCTTGCCGAGGTTGCCGATGAGCATGACTTTGTTGAGGGATGCCATTTTCTTGTCCTTTTCTCCCCGGAGGGTTCCGGGGGCACTTGTTTAAACGGCGCGCCGATTACCTTTATTGGAAACCAGGAAAACGCCGTGATTCAGAAACATAATATTCGCCTGCCTGTCGACCAGCTGCCCAACTTGTGGCCGAAAGCCCTGAAAAACGCGGCTATCGGGGCCGTTTTGCACCCCGCTTCCGTCTCGGCCACCCTGGCTCATACGGCCGACGTCCTCAAGTCGCACGACGGGGATTTGTTCCGCCTCAGGACGCTGTTCGGCCCCCAGCACGGCTACCTCGGGCAGACCCAGGACAACATGATCGAATGGGCGGGCTACCGGCACCCGCAATGGGACATCCCCGTGTACAGTCTGTATGGGGAGTACCGCGAACCGACGCGGGAGATGCTGGCCGGGCTCGATGCGCTGGTGATCGACATGCAGGACGTGGGCGCGCGCTATTACACCTTCATCTGGACGATGTACCTGTGCATGAAGGCCTGCCGCCGGGAGGGCGGCGCGAACATCCCCGTGGTCGTTCTCGACCGCCCCAACCCCATCGGCAACGCGGTCGAAGGCCCCGTCCTCAACCCCGAATACCGAAGCTTCGTCGGCCTGCACCCCATCCCCGTGCGGCACGGCAAAACCATCGGCGAGCTGGCCCTGCAGTTCCGGCGCGAAGCCTTTCCCGACTGCGAGGTGATCGTGCTGCCGATGGAAAACCACGACCCGGCCGCCTACTTCGAGGACACGGGCCTGCCGTGGGTGCTGCCGTCGCCCAACATGCCCACCGTCGACACCGCCGTGGTGTACCCGGGCATGTGCCTTTTCGAGGCCACCAACGTTTCGGAAGCGCGCGGCACGACCAAGCCCTTCGAGCTGTTCGGGGCTCCGTGGATCGACGCGCGCGACCTGTGCGCGAAGCTCAACCGGGAGGGGCTCCCCGGCGTGCACTTCCGCGAGGCCTACTTCCAGCCCACCTTCCACAAGTTCGCGGGGCAGCTCTGCAACGGCGCGCAATTCCACGTCACGGACCGGAAAAGCTTTCTCCCCTGGTGGACCACGCTTTCCATCCTGAACCTGCTGCGCGAAGACTACGGCGAGCACTTCCGCTGGAAGGAGCCGCCTTACGAGTACGAGCACGTCAAGCTGCCGATCGAAATCCTGATCGGAGGACCGCTGGACGGAACCTTCCCCGACATCATTCCGAGATAATGCACAGCATGATTTGCGGGCGGAACCTTGAACGCCAAATGATGAATAAGGAATGCGGAATGATGAAAAATTTAGGGCGACAAGGCTACGTTTCCCTGGTTTCATTCATCATTCATCCTTCATCACTCATCATTTTTCCCTGATGTCCCTCACCGCCTTCTTTCTCTGCGCCGGGTACGGCTCGCGCCTGCGCCCGCTCACCGATCGCCTCGCGAAGCCGGCCATACCCTTTCTGGGCGAGAGCGCTTTCGAGATCAACGTGCACGCGGCGATGGGCCTGAAACCGGACCAGTGGCTGGCCAACGCCCATCATCTTCCGCACCAGATCCAGGCGCTCGGAACGGCGCTCGGGGTGCGCGTCCTGGTCGAGGAGGAGATTCTCGGTACCGGGGGCTGCCTCGCGAACGCGGCGGACATCCTGCGGGCGACCGACCACTTCATGGTGCATAACGGCGACTTGATCCATGAGATCGACCTGCGGAAGCTGTACGAAACCCACCTCGCTTCGAACGCGTTCGCCACGCTCGCGGGCCTTCACCGGGCCGACGCGCCGAACACGCTGGCGGTCTCGGAGGACGGCGCGCTTCTGGGCGTGCACGGCTTCCAGGGCTTCGAGGGGGACCCCGGCGAAGCCAAGCGCCTCACCTTTTCGGGCATCGCGTTTTATCGCCGGGACTTCCTGGCCTTCGCGGGCGCCGGCGCTTCGGACATCAAGCCCCATTGGACGGCCGCGCTCAAGGGCGGCGCCCGGATCCGGGTCATCGATTGCTCGGGAGCGGCCTGGCACGACTTCGGCACGCCCCAGGGCCTGTGGGAGGCCGCGCGCCACCGCATGGAAGCGACGGGCGTCTTCGCGTACCGCTGCCCGGCGGCGGCCGGAGACAGGGCGTTCGTCTCCAACGAAGCGCCCTCCCTACCGGAGGACGCAGTCCCCGCGGGCGCGCGCAATGTTCTGGTCTACGAGAACCCGCGGGCCCCGCTCGCCCCGGACGCCCGTGATCTCATTGTGGGGAGTGATTTCTCCTGGTCCGTGCAGGAATCCCCGCTCCGCTAAAACCCCCGGAATGCGCGCAAAAAATTGCCCCTGAAGCCGCCAACCGTGTAAGAACGGGTGCGGGTTTATAACTTGTAAGACACGCCGGCGGACGCCGAACGATGAAAAAATGGCCTAAACAGGGGCCTAGGGATGTCGAATGAGCAAAAAAATCGCATTGATCACGGGCATCACGGGACAGGACGGGTCCTACCTCGCCGAGTTTCTGCTCGAAAAAGGCTACGACGTCCATGGCCTCGTCCGGCGCACCTCCCTTTTCAATCGCGGTCGCATCGATGACTCGATGACCGCCGCCCGCAAGGCGGGCAAGACCTACGAACTGCATTACGGCGACATGGCCGATTCCAGCAGCATCAACCGCATCCTGGCCCTGGTGCGCCCCGACGAGGTTTACAACCTGGCCGCCCAGAGCCATGTGAAGGTGTCCTTCGATTCCCCCGAATCCACCGCCGACGTCGACGCCACCGGCGTGCTGCGCCTGCTGGAAGGCATCCGCAGCAACAAGCTGGACGCGCGCTTCTACCAGGCCTCGACCTCGGAACTCTACGGCCAGGTCGTCGAGGTCCCGCAAACCGAATCCACCCCGTTTTATCCGCGGTCTCCCTACGGCGTCGCCAAACTCTACGGCTTCTGGATTACCAAGAATTACCGTGAAGCCTACGACATGCACGCCAGCAACGGCATCCTGTTCAACCACGAGTCCCCGCGCCGCGGCGAGAACTTCGTCACGCGCAAGATCACGCTGAGCCTCGCGAAAATCAAGGCGGGCACCGAGTCCGTGCTGCGCCTGGGCAATATCGACGCCAAACGCGACTGGGGCTTCGCGGGCGACTACGTCGAGATGATGTGGATGATGCTCCAGCAGCCGAAGGGCGACGACTACGTGGCCGCCACGGGCGAAACGCACACGGTGCGCGAATTCATCGACAAGGCCGCCCCCCTGTGCGGCTTCGACATCGCGTGGGAAGGCGCGGGCGTTAACGAAAAGGGCCGCGACCGCAAGACAGGCAAGGTCATCGTCGAGATCGACCCCAAGTTCTTCCGCCCCGCCGAAGTGGAGTTGCTTATCGGGGATCCCGCGAAGGCCATCAAGCAGCTGGGCTGGAAACCGAAGGTGAAGTTCGAGGGCCTCGTCGAAATGATGATGAAGGCCGACCTCGCGGAGTACGGGCCGAAATAACGGAAGAACTGTTGTTGGTTGTTAGTTGTTGGTGGTAGGCAAGGGCAAGAGTAGAGGTGCTTTGCCGGAAAGCCAACATCAAACAATCTGGTGGAAGGCGCTTTGTGTTTCCCGACAACCGACAACCAACAACCAACAACCCTTCCTGATGAACCCAAAGCCCCGACTCTCCTACTACTCCTTCGACAGCCTGGGCAACCCCTGGGTTTCGGGCGGCGGGGCGGTGCGGGACTTCGAGGTGCTGAAGCGCTTCGCCCGCCATACCGAGGTGACCTTGTACACCGCGCGCTTTCCGGGGTTCCGCGAGGAGACCCGCGGGGGCGTCCGCGTCCGGGGTCTCGGCTTCGGCGGCCGCAACTGGCTGTGCCGCCTGACCTTCGCCCTCGCGGCGAACCTCCGCGTGCTTTTCGACTCCGCGGCCCTGATCGGAAACAGCGCCTCCATCTACGCGCCCGTGCTGACCGGCCTGCTGCGCCCGGGCCGGTTCTATGCCGTGTACCACCATCACGTGGGCCCGCGCTCCGTGGAGAAATTCGGCCTGGCCGGCTGGGTCCCGCGCCTGCTCGAGGCGGTCATGCTCCGCTTCGGGAAACGCTACGTGATTTCCAACGCGACCCTGGCCCGGAAGGTGTCCCGCCTCAACCCCCGCGCGTCGGTCTTCACCACCTTCAACGGCTTCGACGCCGGCCTGCTGGCCTTGGACCCGCTTCCTTCTGCCCGGCCGTTCGTGCTTTTCGTGGGGCGCTTCGACGTCTACATGAAGGGGCTTGACCTGCTCATCCCCGCCTGGGCCGCCACGCTGGCGGAACAAGGCATCGACCTGGTGCTGGCGGGGCGCGCCTTCGGGGCCGATCTCGAAAAGGTGCGCGTCCTGGTGGACTCCGCGGCGCGCGGGGCCCCCGCGAACCCGGCGCGCGGGGAGGTCCGCCTGGAACTGGACGTGCCGGAGGCCCGCAAGGCGGAGCTCCTGGCCGGGTGCCTGTTCTTCGCCTCGCCCTCGCGCTTCGAAGGCTTCGGCATCGCGGCGCTCGAGGCCAACGCCGCCGGCCGCGCCGTGCTGGCGACCGACACCGACGGCTTTCGCGACAGTCTCGCGCTGGGCGAGACCGCGTTGGCGATCCCGGTGGAGGATCCCGTGGCCTTGCGCGAGGGCCTGCGGCGCCTCGCCGCGGATGCGGCGCTGCGCGACTCGTTGGGCCGTCGCGGCCGCGCGCGCGCGGCCGCTTACAGCTGGGACGCCATCGCCGAAAAAGAATGGGGCTGGATCCGGCGCGCCCTCCCCCGGGTTCCGGAATGAATCTTTCCGCTTCCCCGTCGGCAACGCGTACCCTGGACAAGGTCCTGCTCATCGCCATGGTCGTCCTGGCGGCTTTCACCGTCGTCTCCAGCGTCGTCGTAATTCTGTGGACCTACAACGTGATTCCCGTCCAGGACCATTGGGTCACGGTGGACCTTTACCGCGCCTGGCTGGAGGGCGGGATGGACTGGAGACTGTTGTGGTCGCAGCATAACGAGCACCGCCTCTTGTTCCCGCGCTTCTTCTTCCTGCTCGACTACCTCGTGGCCGCGGGGACGCAGTGGATGCTCGTGCCCGCGATGCTGGCCCTGCAGGGCGCGCACGCGTGGCTGCTGGGCCGGGCCTTCCGCCGGACGCGAAGCGAAGGCCGTGTCACCGGCGCGGACCACGCGTTTTTCGCGGCGACCGCCTTCACCCTTTTGTTCTGGCTGATTCAAAGCGGAAACCTATCCTGGGGGTTCCAGATTCAGTGGACGCTGAACGCCTTGTTCGTCTCGCTCGCCGCATGGCTGGTGTGCGGGCTCGAGAAGGAAACGCCGCGCGCGGCCCTTTGGAAAACGCTCCTTCTCGCGGCGCTTTGCTGCGTGGTCGCGACTTATTCCCTCGCCAACGGCATCTTCATGGCCGGGGTCCTTCTCGTCTGGATCTGGAAGGCGGGACCCTTCGAGAACGCCGGGCGCCGGGCCCTCTTCTTCTGGCTGCTCTTCTGCGTCGCGCTCGGCGTCTCCTACCTCGCGGGGTACCACTCTCCCGCGGAGCAATCCTCCCCCCTCGACGGCTTTCGTTTTCGGACCCTGCACCACGTCGTGGTTTATCTCGGAAATCCGATCTCCCGGCTTTACCGGCCGGCCGGCGGCGCCGCGGGCATTCTCGGCCTCGTGCTTTTCCTCTTCTTTCTCCGCCGCGTCCTCACGGAAAAACGCCCTTCGTTCTTCTTGCGCTTCGGCGTCGCCCACCTCACCTACGTGATCATCACGGCCACCGTCACCGCGCTCGGCCGCGGCGACGTCGGCGTCGAGCAGGCCTCCTCCAGCCGCTATTTCACCACCGGCCTCATTTTCTGGTTCTTTCAGTTGGCGATGACCTACGCCCTCCTCGGAAGCGCCGGAAAATTCGCGCGCCCGTTCCGCGCGGGCCTCGTCGCGCTGTTCCTGTTCGTCCTGATTCCGGTGCAAATCGGCGCCATCCCCCACCGGCAAAGGGAGCACCGCCTGTATGACGACGCCGGACTGGCCTTCATCGCGGGCGTGGAGGACACCGTGTCGATGACCTACCTGTACCAGTATTATGCCCTGGACACGCTGACCTGGAGCCGCAACGCGTTCCTGAAACGGCACCGTCTTTCCGTCTACCGCGAAGCGTGGACGCACACGCTCGGAAAGGAATTATCGGGGGTTTACCCGCTGGAAGCCCGCTCCCTCGCGAAGGGAGAGGCGGCCATCGTCCGCGAGTCCAGGGTGCCCGGGCGCGAGGGCTACTACGTCGAGGGCCGCGTCGGGACCGCGGGCGAAGAAACGCCGCGGGTGATCCTGTTCGTGAACTCCGGAAAAATCACGGGCTACGCGAAAACCGCGCACCGCCCCTGCAAGGAGTGCTTCTCGGGCTATGTGCGCGGCGCGGAGAACCGGGACTTCGAAATGTTCGCCCTGGATCCGCGCACCGGAAACGTCCGGCGCGTGGCGGGGCGCTAAGGCTTTTCAGCGGGGGGGAACCGCAAGCGCCTCGGCGAAAATCGCCCGGGCCTGGGCGTGCGCGCGGTCCCGGTTCCAGAAGCGCGCCATCTCCAGGCATTTCTCCCGCAGCGCCAGGCGTTCCTCCGCGGGCATGAAATGCAGGTACTCCCACGCGGCCACCACCTGTTCCAGCACGGGCTCCACGATCAGGCGGCGGTCGACGTGCGCGACGATGTCCTCGGCGTACCCGCAGCCCGTGGACACGATGGGCGGCAATCCCAGCGCCAGCGCCTCGAGAATGTTCGTGCCCGAGGGCTCCAGCTTCGCGAGGTTGAAGTAATACCCGGCCGGCGGCAAATCCTCCCAGGCCTTGGCGCGCCAGCCCGTGAAGCGCACGGTGTCGTCGAGCAAGGGACGCAAGACGGGCTCATAGTCGGGGGAAATATGGCCGATGACGTGCAGGCGGATGTCCAGCCCGTGCTTCTCCCGCACGGCCTTCAGCGCCCGCACGATCAGCTCCTGGTTCTTGAAGCGGTCGGCGCGTCCGATGCACAGCCAATCCCGGCCGCCGGGAGGCAGGGGCTTCCAGCGCGTCGTGTCCACGTACAGGTGGAAGATGGCGTGGTGCTTCTCCGGAAGATAAACCTTGGCTTGGTCCGCCATCAAACGCGCGGGCGACAGCAGGGAGTCCACCTTCGAGAGCAAATACAAGGTCAGCTTCTTTTTTAACCCGCGCTGCTCCCGCAGCGAATAAATCGTCGGGTCCGCGTTGATCATAATCAGGCGGCAGCCCTTCGCCCGGCGCAGCAGCACGGCCGCGATGGCGCCGGGGCCCTCCAGCAGGAACACCCGGCGCTTCGGCTTCCCGATCGAGGACAGCAACGCGGCGAGGTTGCGCACGATCTGGGCCGCGGAGCCCGTCCACTGCGCCGCCCAGCGGGGATAGGCCGCCGATTCGTGGCGCACGCACAAGCGGGCGTATTCCTCGTGCAGCGGGTGGTTCCGGAGGTACACGTACTCCGAGGATTCCTCGATCACCGAACGGGTCATTTCGCGGATCCCGGAAAGCGCAGGTATTTCATGTCCCGCGTGATGAAGCCCAGCGCGAGCAGCTCCGCGTCGCGCATCCGGCGGCGGCGCTGGATGCGCGCGCGCCGGGCCAGCGCGGAAGGCAGCATCCAGAAGAACGAGGCTACGGCCGCGACTTCGGCGCAGGCCTCGCCGAACCGGCCCGTGAGCATGTTTACCGGCAGCCGCGCGAGCCGCAGCAGGAAGTTCAGGAACAGGAACTGGAGCAGCAGCCAGGGGCCGGCGTTCTTGACGAAGCACAGGCCGCGGTTGCGGATGTTGCGAAACAACACCCACGGAAAAAACTTCCGCCGCGACGACCCACCGCCGACATGATGCACGACCGCGCCGGCGGCGAAGCCCATGCGATAGCCGAACAAGTTCGCGCGCCAGCACAGGTCCAGATCCTCGAAGTACATGCGGAAGTTTTCGTCCAGGCCGCCCAGGTCCGCGTATATATCGCGGCGGAAGACGAACGCGGCCCCGCTTCCCGTGAAGATGCGTCCCGACCGCGGCAGATCGGACGCGCGCACCTCGCGGTTCATGCCCATGCGGTCGAGATTATAACCCAGCAGGCGCGGGCCGTTCGGCTCGCGCAAATCCAGCTGCGCCGCCTCGAACCCCGTCTCCTTCAGGTACGCGTCGAGAACGTCCAGCCAATCGGGATCGACGAAGGTATCCGGATTCAGAAGCAGGAGGAATTCCCCGCGCGCCTCCCGGGCCAAATAATTCATGCCTCCGCCGAAAAAGAGGTTCTCCGCCGATTCCAGGACGCGCACCGAGGAGTCTCGCACGTTGTCGCGGATCCACTCGGCCTCCGGCTCGGGAGAGTCGTTGTCCAGGAACAGGATTTCGCGCGAGGGCCCGCCGCTCGCCTCCAGGGAGGCGAACAGCTTCGGCAGAAAGCGCAGGCTGCGGAAGCCGATGATCAGGATGGAAAAGCGGGGCGTCATGGCTTCCATCCCAGGCGTCGCAGGTAATGACGAAAGCCGAACACCAGGAAGCCCTTCCGGAAAAGTTCCCGGTCGGGAAGCGCCCGCATCTTCTGGATCGCCCCGCGTTTGGAGAGCGGAACGCCGATGCCCGCCACCGCGGCGGCAAGCGACATGGTCTCGGCCCACGCGGCGCGGAAGCGCCCGCGCAAAAGGCTGAAGCCGATCGCCGCCAGGGCGATGAGGGCGTGCGAGGGGATGAAAACCAGCAGGAGAAGCGGGCCCGCGTTCTTGGCGTAAGACCAGATGCGGTTGCGGCGTCCGCGAAACCGGTTCCAGTCGAAGCGCGACCGCTTCGAAGATCCCTGGCCCACATGGTTCACCACCGCGCCGCGCGCCAGGCCGACGGTGTACCCCATCAGGTTGACCCGCCAGCAAAAGTCGGCCTCCTCGAAATACATCTTGAACGACTCATCGAGGCCGCCGGCCTCGAAAAACACGTCGCGGCGGATCGACATGCCGCTTCCGCTCGCCACGAACAGACGATCCGGATCTGAAAACTCGGAGAGCGGCACATAATGGGTGAGACCGAAAGGGTCGAGGCACGAGCGCACGTTCGCGGGCCCGTCCGGTTCGCTCAGCTGCCGGATTTCGAGACCGGCGACCGCATAGTGTTCGCGGCGCAAACTCGCGTCCAGGACTTCCAGCCAGTCCGGTTCCACCCAGGTGTCCGCGTTCAAGAGCACGAGTACTTCACCGCGCGCTTGCCGGGCCAGGAAATTGACCCCGCCCGCGAAATAAAGGTTCTCCGAAGAATCAAACAGGCGCACCGATCCTTCGGGGAGATTTTCACGGATCCACTCCGCCTCGGGCTCGGGGGAGTGGTTGTCCAAAAACAGGATTTCGCGAGAAGGCCCGCCGCTTGCCGCCAGCGACTTGAACAGACCGTCCAGGAAACGGAGGCTGCGGTAGCCGATGATGAGCACGGAAAACCGGGGGCCCGAAAGAGGCGGATCACTTTTCATGAACCCCAAATTCTACTTTATTCGGCTCCCGTATCCTGCCCGGAACGGGTCGGGCACGGAGAATTCCGGTCCCGGGAAACCCGCCGCGGAGCCCACGCATGTCGATCTCCACCACCTACCCCACCCACGACAAACGCCCGGAAATGATCCCGTTCCTGCCGCGCGCATTCAAGCGGGTGCTGGAAATAGGCTGCGGCGAAGGAGCCTTCGCGTACAACTATTCGGGGGCCGAGGAGCGCTGGGGCGTGGAGCTCAGCGCCTCCGACTCGAAAAAGGCGATGCGCTTTTTCGACCACGTGCTGAACGGCACTTATGACCAGGTGCAGGACAGGATCCCGGACGGCTACTTCGACCTGGTGGTGTGCAACGACGTGATCGAGCACATGGAGGACCACGACTGGTTCCTGGAAGCCATCCAGAAAAAAATGACCGCCGAGGGGCGCCTGGTGGTTTCGCTCCCCAACATCCGGTATTTCAAGCCGTTTTTCGAATATGTGTTTTTGCGCGATTGGCGCTATCGACCCAACGGCAACATGGACCACTCGCACCTGCGATTCTTCACCCGCAAGAGCCTGCTCCGCACGCTGCGCGAGCACCGCTTCCGGGTCGACAAGTTCGGGGGCATCAACCGGGCGGGCAAGAAGTTTTGGAGCCTGCCGATCGTCGCGCTGATGCTGCTGGCGACCTTGGGCTACCTCAGCGACACCCTGTACGTGCAATACGCGTTCTCGGCGCGCAAACCCCTGCCCTCGGAATAACGGCCCGGCGCGCGGCGTCGCGTCAGCGTCCGATTCCCCGCAGCCGCCGCACGACCTTGGCCTTGTCGCCCGCTTCCAGGACGAAGGACCAGCTCCCCCACGCGTAAACGCCGAGGACCGCCGCGAACAAGACGGCCTTGAAGGCCGCGGACATGGGCAGCTGGAACGCCAGCAGGATCGCCAGCGAAAACCCGACGGGCAGCAAGATCTTGGCATAGGCCTTCCGCCGGAATCCCAGGATGCGGCCCGAGAAGAAAAGCAGCCCCGAAAAATCGATGGCCACGCGCAGGAAACAGGCGATGGCCGCCCCGCGGATCCCGTCCAGCCGGATGAAAAGGTAAAGCATGGCGGCCAGCAGGGGCAGCTCGAGGAGATACATGCGCGCCACGATGTCCGGACGCCCCGCCCCGTGAAGAAAGGAGACGGACACGCCGCAGACGCCGGTAAGCAGGACCAGCAAGGACAGCCACCGCAACACCGGTGCGCTTTGATCCGCGAAGGCCGGGTTCAGCCACAGCGAAAGCAGCTCGTGGGCGTAGGCCGCCGCGACCAGGGCGAAGGGAAAGAGAACGGCCAGCAAATATTTGAATCCCCGGCGGTAAAGCGCGGCCGCGGATTCGCGGTTCGTCTCCAGGCGCGAGGCGAACTCCGGGAAAATCGCGCCGCCGACACTGCCGGAAAGAATGCCCAGCCGCATGACGGCGTCGTAGGGCGTGGTATAATAGGCCACGTTCCGCACCGAAAGAATGCGGCCGATGAAGAAGCGGTCCATCCCGTCGATCACGGGACCGACCGCGTTGCAGACCGTGTACCAGCCTCCGAAGCGCGCGATGTTCCAGATGTCCCCGGGCAGCCAGCCCCGCATGCCCCAGACGTGGGGCATGATGCGGAACACCATCCATACGTTCAAGGCCCACGCCAACAGTCTCCCGAACAGCACGACGCCGACGACCACGGCCACGCTGCGCGAGAACGGAAGCACCAACAGCGGCGCCCCGAAGGTGAAGATCCCGACGGGAATGCGCACGAAATTGGAGAGATCGAAGCGCCGCTGCGCCTCCAGCACGCCGCGCAAGGCCAGGCCGTGAATGAGAAAGGGAAGCGTTAGGCCCAGCCACTGAAGCGCCAGGACGGTCTCGCGCGCGAGGGCGTCGGGCACCCGCAGAAAATCGTGCACCAGGAGCGGGGCCGTGAAGTACACCCCCGCGGCCGCGATCAGCCCCAGCGCCCCCAGCAGCGCCGAAACGGTCCAGATCAGGGCGGCCTCGCGCCGCTTGTCGCCCTTCGCCGACCCGGCGAGAAGCTGCGTGAGCGCACGGCCGATCCCCAGGTCGAAGAAACCGAAATAATTCAGAAAGGCCAGAATGAGCGTCAGGATCCCGAATCGTTCCCCCCCCATGCCCTTGATGAGCAGGGGGACGAAGAGAAGGGCGAACGCCAGCGGGAGGCCCATTCCCAAGACGTTCCAGAGGGCGTTGCGCCGCACCGCCCGGTGCGGCGGGGCGCCGGAGGAAGGGGCCGCTCCCATGCGCTCAGGCGCCCGGAACGCGGTAGAAGCGCGAGCCCGGGCGGGAGAACGCGCCGATGGCCAAGAGCAGGAGCAGGACCGCCAGCGAGGCGCCGGAGACCATCAGGCCCTTGCGCAGCCAAGGCGAGCTATAGTACAGCTCGATTTCGTGCGTGCCGGGCTTCAGCATCACGCCGCGGAAGGCGAAGTTCGTGCGGAGCAACGGCGTTTCCACGCCATCCACGCGCGCGCGCCAGTGGGGGAACCAAATGTCCGAAAGAACCAGCACGCCTTCCGACGGGACCGTGATGGAGTAAACCTGCCGGTTGTAGTGCCACAACTTTTCCGTGGCCTCGAGCAAGGGGCCGCCCGGCGCGCCGGGATCGCCTCCGGAAACGAGGCCCTGGCCGGTGACGTAGGCCATCCGGCGCGGGTCGAAAGCGGGATCCTTCAGGCCGTCGTAGGCCTGCGAATCCGTCACGGCCTTCCACGAGGGCACGAAATAGGCCCGCGGCAGCGCCGACACGTTTTGCACCAGCTTGACGCCGGGGTCGTTCGGCACATGGAAGGCGATGTACTTCACGTTCAGCAAGTCCAGGTGGATGCTGCCCGAAACGTTGCCCAGGGAGTCCTGGCGCAGGCCCTGCATGAAGTTCGGGTTGTTGTCGTAGTCGTCGCCGCGATAATGGCGGTAATGACGCAACTCGTGGTCCGCGCGGCCGTCGACGGTCTCGATGCCGTAGTAGGGAGCGTTGAGGCTCCCGAACACGCCGGGAAGCCCGAACACGCGATGCCGCTGCTTGTCCGCCTTGAGGAAGTCCACCACCGGGTCGTAGCTCAGCAGCCTCTCGGTGGGAACGCCCTGGATGAAGTTCGAATCGACCCAGTACAAATCGACCACCGTGACCGCCAAGGCCGCGAGACCGAAGGCGGCGGGACGCCGCGATTTCAGCAGGAAGGCCAAGGTGGCCCAGGTGAGGATGGCGACCAGCGCCGCCGCGCGCAGGGCGCCGAGGGCGAAGGAAGACTGGCCCATCGACTGGCGGGCGATGTTGGGGATCTCCGAAAGGTCCGCCATCCCGTTCCAGATGGAAACCGGCAGGGAAGGGACCAGGCCGAACACGGCCAGGACGCCGGCCACCGCGAACCCGGCGATGCGCAGGCGTTTGCCCAGGCGCGCGCGCGCGGCGTCCGGCAGGGCCCCGTCGCCCACGCGGGTGAGGCGCCGCAAGGTCTCGCCGCTCATCATCAGCAGCGCCGCGGTCAGCCAGAACAGCATCATGCTCGGGGCGCGGAACACCTTGACCATGGGCACGTATTCGTAGAACAGCCGAAACAGCGGCGTGTGCGCGCCGAGCCCGTAAATGATCGCGAGGCCTCCGATCGTGCCCCACAGCCAGAACCAGCGCCCTCGGAAGGCGAACAGACCCAGCAGGCCCAGGAACCAGATCAGGATGCCGGGGTACTCCGAGTTCAACTTGAAGTAATTGCGGCCCCAGTAATTCTCGTTGAGGCCGCCGAACTCCGGCACCAGCAGGGAGGCCGTTTCTTCGGGGTGCATCGACCACGAAGTCGAATGCTCGAAGCTTGTGCGCGTGCCCGCGCCGCGGATGCTGAACTCGTCGTTGTACTTCTTCGGGGGCGACAGCATGAAGAACATCAGGCCCAAGCCGAGGAACACCGGCCCCCAATAGCGAAAGACGAGCGAGAGGGATTCCGCGAAGCGCCGGGCGCGCAAGGCGGGCACGAGATGAAAGAGCCACACGAAGAAGAACCCCATCAGCACGAAGTAGGTGAACTGCAGGTGCGAGGTGGAGACGAACAGGCCCACGCAGAACGCCAGGCCCACCAGGTGCCGCCACTTCGTTCCGGGATTCAGCGAGCGCAGCAAAAAGTAAAGGGCCAGGGGCAGGAAGGCGATGATGTGAACCTTGCCGTCATGCCCGCCGTAGATCAGCGAGATGAAGTTGGTGTTCAGCATGTAGGCCACGGCCAGGGCCGTCGCCAGCCACTTCTGCAGGTTGAAATAGCGCTGCACCAGAAGGTAGGCGGTGAGTCCCGCGATCATCACGTGCAGGATCAGGTCGACCGTCATGAACCGCGTGATCGGGAACAGGAAGCCCACGATCAAAAAGGGCAGGTACAGGGCCGAGCCCGCATTGGCGTCCAGCGTCGGCATACCGCCGAGGCCGTGCGGCGACCACATCGCGATTTCGCCGCGATGCAGGCCCTCGAAATACCAGCGCCACACGGGCGAACCCATTTGGTCGGAGGCGAACAGGATCTGCCCCGAGAAAAGCACGGGAAGAAACGGGAGGAGGCCGATCGCCAGGACGATCAGCAGGTTCTTCCAGTTGCCGGCCAGCCAGGCCCGGAAGGTCTCGCGCGGGGTCTCGGTGAATGAGGTCATGATCTTCGTCCTTCGGAGGAAAGCGTTCGGTGCTAGTTGCCCTGATAATAGTCGGTTTCGAAGCGCCGCGCCCGCAGTACTTCGATAAACAGGCCCGGCTTGCCGGTCCGGCGCAGCCGGAAGAAAATCGCCGTGGCGAGACCGGGGAATACCCTGGCCAGGACCTTGCTGGCGCCCTCGGGAAAGGGATAGAATGCGCTGCCCCGAAAGCCATCGAGCGCGAAGTAGCCGTCGCATTCGGCGAACCTTTGCAGGCCCTGGCGGGTGAACCCGCGCACGTGCGGCCCGAGGACCTTCATGCCCGAGGGCTGGCGGCCGATCAGCAGGAGAAGCCGGTCATGCCACGCCGCCAGGTTGGGCACCCCCAGCAGGAACAGGCCACCGGGCTTCAGGACGCGCGACACCTCGGAGAAAATGAAAAAGATGTCCTTCGTGTGCTCGAGGACCTGGTTCATCGAGACCACGTCGAGCGACCCGTCCGCGAAGGGAAGCCGGTCGCGCTCCACGTTGATCGGAAAGGTCTCGATCCCCTTCGCCGCGCAGATCTCCCGGTAGGGCGCGTATCCCTCCAGCCCGTAGAGCGCGCATTTGCGGTCCACCGCGGCCGCGAACGTCGCCAAGTCGTCGCCCTGCCCGCAGCCCAGGTCCAGGATCTTCGGCACGACCTCCGCGGGCAGGTCCCGCAAATGCTCGGCGGCCCAACCCGCCAGGATCGGGCGGCCGTACGAAAGATGCTCCGTGCCGCCCTTCAGCCGCACGAAGAAGTCGTTGATGGAGTCGAGAAGGGACATTGAATCAGACGGGGGTTATGGGACGGGGGTCGGGGGAATTCCCCAACCCGCCGTGACTGCTTTTCTCGTTCTTCTTTACCCCCCGTCCCCCATCCCCCGTCCTCAGGGAATCTGAACGCACGGAATCCATGTTACCGCTTCTCTTTCCGCAGCAGCCAGATCTCCTCTTTGCCCGCGCGCTCGGGAACGCTCTTCTTGGGGACGATGCGTTCCTCGAGTTCGAGGACGCTGTCGAGGCGCGCCATCAGCTCGCCTTCCGAGGTCGGGTGCGGCGGGCCTTCCAGCGAGGTCGTCTTGATCAGCGGGTGGAACACGGCGATCACCAGGCCGCCGGGCCGCAGCATCTTGTCCCACACCTCGAAGTATTCGTCGCGGCGTCCGGGATGCACGGCGCTGAAGCAGCCGCACTCGTAGATGATGTCGAAGGGCTCGGTGCTTTTCGGGATCATCTCGAACAGGTCGATGTTCAGCACCGACAGCTTGGGGTTTTTCTCGGCCTGCGCCGACAGCACGCTGACGGCGCTCTGCGCGAAGTCCACCGCCACCGTCTCATGCCCGCGCTGCGCCCACGCGACCGCGTCCCATCCCCGGCCCGCGCCGGGAACCAGCACGCGCCCCTTCTTCGGGCACAGCGGGTTCTTGAAGAACTCCGTCAGGACCGGATTCACCTTCCCCAGGTCCCAGGTGTCTTTCTTCCCCTGGTAGAGGGATTCCCAGTATTCCGGCAAGTTTTGCGTAAGCATATCTAAGCGACCTTTTTCAGAGGAATGGCGAGTTGTCCGCAGGCGGCCAGAATGTCCGGCCCGCGCGGGCGACGCCGCAGCACTTCGAAATCACCCTGCTTGAGGATCGCCTCGAAGGCGAGGATCTCCTCTTCGGAGGGCGGCTGCAGCGCGGGATCCTCCCCCTTGTTCAGGGGGATGAGATTGATTTTGCAATTCCGTTGCGAGGCGATGCGCCGCAGTTCGCGGGCCGCCTCCGGGGTGCACGTCTTGCCCTGGATCAGGATGTACTCGAAGGTGAGCTTCTGTCCCGTCAGGTGAATGTATTCGTCGGCGGCGTCCATCAGCGCCTCGATGTTCCAGCGCCGGTTCACGGGCATCACGCTGGAGCGCATGTCGTTGTTGCTGCCGTTCAGGCTGATGGCCAGCTTGAAGTCCGGCGCGCGCGCCGCCCACTCGCGGATGCGGGGGACGATGCCCGAGGTCGAGACCGTGATGTGGCTCTTGCCGATGCCGAACCCGTCCTCGGCGTTCAGCGTCTCGCAGGCCCGGGCCACGTTCTCGAGGTTGTGCAGGGGTTCGCCCATGCCCATGAAAATCACGTTGGACAACCGGGACCCGTCGGTCTCCTTCAGGAACCGGCTGGCCAGCAGGATTTGCTCGAGGATCTCGCCCAGGGTCAAATTGCGGATAAAGCCCATGGTCGCCGTCCGGCAGAACGTGCAGCCCATGGCGCAGCCGATCTGGGAAGAGACGCACAGCGACCGGCGATTTTCGGTCGGGATCAGGACCATTTCGAAAACATGGCCGTCCTGGGTGGCCAGCGCCCACTTCCGGGTGCCGTCCTTGCTTACCTGCATCGCCTTGGCCGTCAAAATCGAGACTTCGGCGGTTTCTTTTAATTTTTCTACTAGCTTTTTGCCCAGGTTGGTCATCCGCTCGAAATCGGTCTCGAAATGGCGGAGCATCCACTCGCGAATCTGGCGGGAGCGGTAACGCGGCTCCCCTAATTCGGCTGTAAAATCGCCAAGGGCCTCGCTGTCAAGGCTTAGTAGATGCATTTTGCCCATGGTTACGGAAATCTAATAATTTCAGCGATTTACAGAAGCTGCCCATCGGGGCATAACTAGCCGATGGAAGCTGCCGTTGCCATAATTCGGGCAAAAATGCCAGATTCCCGCATTCTCATTCTGAGACGGGCTCTCAATCCTCACGACCCTTGGTCCGGACATTTCGCCTTCCCCGGAGGGCGACGCGAGCCCGGCGATGCGGACTTGTTGGCGACCTGCATTCGCGAAACCCGGGAGGAATGCGGCCTCGAACTCTCGCCCTACGACCTTCGCCGGGAACTTCCCCCCACCACTGCCGGAAACGCCCTCGGCAGCCGCAGGCACGAAGCCGCCTCGCGGCTGAGTCAACCCGTCCACGTGGCCCCCTTCCTCTTCGAGATCGCCCCGGGCGCCCCGCCCCGCCTGCGCCTCGATCCCCTCGAATGCGCCGCCGCCCATTGGGCGCCGGAATCCTACCTGCGGGATCCCGCCGCGCGCGCTTTCATCACGCCGCTCCCGGATGCCGAGAAACGCTTCCCCTCCATCCTGTTCGAGGGCGGGCACATCTGGGGATTCACGTACAAGGTGCTGGAGGAATTATTGAAATTGTGACGAAAGGAATTTGGGCGCATGGGGCCTTTCCGAAGGTGGGCCTCATGCGCTACTACCCGGTCGCCTCGCGGCGTTGGGGATATGTTGTACGGGCGCGATGCATGGGCGCGACTTAGTCACGCCCATACGCGCCCCTACCACGCCACCTTGACATCAATTCCCAACGCCGCTTCGGAACGCCGCGCCGACGTGACCGGCGCGTCAGCGGCCATCTGCAACGCGACCGCGTGCGTCACCGCCCACTCCGCCGAAATCCCGTTGCGCACATAATGCACCGTCTCGGGGTTCTCGTCCGGCTTGGTGATGTCCGCTTGCCCGAGCAGGAAATCCTCGAAGGTCCAGCGCTCACCGAGCCGCAGCCCCACCGCCGCCCGCCAATGCACTTCGCGGTCCCCGTGAGGGTTCACGAACAGCGGGGCCGCTTGCCCCGCTCCGTGATCGACTCCGTTGTGCGCCGACTTCGCCAGCGCCGCGCCTCCCCCGTCGTCCTGAAGTTTCTCTCCCAGTGCCTGGCTGAAGCCCAGCATCCCGGAAGTGTGCCAGCGCATGCCCCACTCCTTGCGCGCGCCGATCCAGGGCAGAACCATCGTGTGATCGCCAGCCAGGCCGTGATCCGCGTCGCCGAAAGGCAGTTCGACCTGCAGGCCCGCCTCCGCGCTCCAGTCATGGGACAGGCGGCGCGCGTACTGCACCATCAACAGCGGGTTGCCGAGGCCGGAGGTAACGCCCTCCTCCGCGTGCAGGTTGACCCACGGTACCTCGACGCCGAGGGACAGGCCCCGGACCTTCGCGAAAAAGCGCGGGCTCGCGACGCCGTAGGCGCCTTCCTGGCCCTCGATGTCGAAGGTGACGACGCGCGCGCGAATCCCCGCCTCGAAGGGATGGGAACCGCCGTGCGGGTTGACGCGCGGGCACGACTGCAGGCCGCAAAAGGCGCCCGCGAGCGCGGGCAGCAAAAACACCGCGGCTGAAAACATCCTGATAATGGAAGAACCTGATCGCATTTTGAAAATCCTCTCGAATGAAATACGCGAAAGCACGGCTTGAAAGCGCGCGCCGGACGGCGCGCCAAACCGCGGGACTGCCTGCGGGGGAGGATTTAAACGATCGGGATTTTCGCGGGCGCCGCGCGAAGCATTTCGCGCGGTAATTCGCCTGCGGACGGACGCAGGCTTTCGGAGACCTCCAACAGGAAGCCTTCGGCCCGAAGCGGGGGAAGGTACACCACGGAGGAAGGCGCCCTGCCCTCCGAGGCGCGCGATTCGGAACACTCGGCCCAGGCGGTTTCGCGCAGGCGTCCCGCCTCCGAATCCAGGGGCTCAGCGCGCGCCGAAGCCTCCTCGACAAAGCCCGTCTTGGGGCAAAAGCAGTCGGCCGGGCAGCCTTGGGGATGGTGCTTGCAAATTCCCTGGCGAGGGGCGTCCGCTTCGATCGCCTGCGCCGCGACCGCAGTTTCAGGCCCGGAAACAAAGGCGGAAAGCATGGGGGCGAGGGATTGGACGGACGCGGCGAAGATCCAAAGAGAGGCCAGGAAAACCAGGGCCCCACGCTTTTGAAAAATCCCCCGCATGGATGAAAAAATAGATTCCTGAAGGGCCGGGAGACCCCCTCCGGATAAACGATCCGGACGGGCGACCCGACGGGTCGCCCCGCCTTTTCATTTTACATTAGGGCCATGACTCCGCCCCGCAAGCTCGCCCCCAGCATCCTGAACAGCGATTTCTCACGCCTGGGCGAGGCCATCCAGGCCGTTACCGCCGGAGGGGCGGACTGGGTTCATCTCGACGTGATGGACGGGCACTTCGTGCCGAACCTCACCATCGGCCCGATCATCGTCGAGGCCGCGAAGAAAAACACGACTTTGCCTCTCGACTGCCACCTGATGGTCAGCAACCCCGAAACCATGGTTCCCTGGTTTACGGACGCGGGCGCCGATTCCATCACCGTGCATGCCGAGGCCACGCGGGACCTTCCGGCGCTGGTCCGGCTCATCAAGTCGAAGGGCGCGCGCGCGGGCGTGAGCATCAAGCCCGACACCCCGGTCGAGGCCCTGTACGACGTTCTGCCCGAACTCGACATGGTTTTGTTGATGTCCGTCTTTCCCGGCTTCGGCGGGCAAAAATTCATTCCGGAATCGCTCGACCGGGCCCGGCGGCTGCGGGCGCACAGCGACGAGCTCGGGCTGAACCTCGACATCGAAATGGACGGGGGCATCGGGCTTTCGAACCTCGGCGAGGTTCTGGCGTCCGGCGTGAACGCCGTCGTGGTCGGCACCGCCATCTTCCGCCAGCCGGACGTGGCCGGAGCGACCCGCGCGTTCAAGGCGGCGATGGGTTAGCACCAGGACCGGAATAACGTTTTTTTGTATTCGCTGAAGTGATTTCTTAGCGACGGAGCGAGACCCAGCGAGGCCAGGCGCCCGACGCAGTCGTACCGGTAGTACGACGAGGAGCGGCAACGCAGCATCGCGCCGGTCGCAGCCCGTCGTCGCTAGTCCAAGAGCCTTACTGCTAATTTATACGCCGCGATCATCGAGTCGGGTTCGGCAACGCCCCGCCCCGCGATCTCGAACGCCGTGCCGTGATCCGGCGAGGTGCGCACGAAGGGAAGGCCCAGCGTGCAATTCACCCCGTTCGCGAAATCCAAAGTCTTCATCGGACCGAATCCCTGGTCGTGGTACATCGCGATGACCGCATCAAAGCGCCCGCGCAGCGCCTGCAGAAACACCGTGTCGCCCGGGTGCGGCCCCGAGACGTCGATGCCCTCCGCCTTCAGCGCGGCCATCGCCGGCCTCAGGATCTCGATCTCTTCGCGGCCGAACAGGCCGTTCTCGCCCGCGTGGGGGTTGATCCCGGCGAGGGCGATGCGCGGGGCCGCCGTCCCGGTTTTCACCAGCGCCTCGCGGGTGAGGCGCACGACGTGCGCGACGCGCGGACCCGTGATGGCGTCGAGGGCCTGCCGCAGGGGGAGGTGGTCGGTGACGTGGCCCACCACGATTTTCGGATGCCACAAGGCCATCACGGGCCCCGCCACCCCCGTCCTTTGCTCGAGGATGTCGGTGTGTCCCACGAAGGCGTGTCCGCCGAGGTTCATGGCTTCCTTGTTGAGCGGGGCGGTGACGAGGGCGTGGGCGCGGCCCGCCAGGCATTCGTCGACGGCGTGGACGAAATAGCGATAGGCGGCGTCGCCGCAAGCGGCCGACAACTTGCCCGGCTCGAAGGAGCCGGGGACGAGAAGGCCCAGCGAACGCACGGGAATCGCGTCGACGGCAAGGTTTTCTCCGGCGTCCTTCTCCTCGACGAAGCGCAAAGGAATTCCCAGGGATTGCGCGGTGGCGCGCAGGATGCCGAGCTCTCCGACGACGAGGGGATGAATGCCCGGGACCGCGGGAACGGCCGCCAGGCACTTCACGAGCACTTCGGGACCGATGCCGGCGGCGTCGCCGAGCGTAAGCAGAACGGTTTTCACGGAAGGAAAACTACATACCGCCTACGGGGCGCAATCCGGGGTCGGCGGGCCGTAGCCGCACCGGGACATCGGAGACACGATGGTGGAATCCTGCCCGGCGCCCGCGTTCAGGGTCACCGTGGATTGGTAGCCGCGCAGGGGAAGACTGAAGCGGTCCATCGCCTCGATGATCACCTGCTGGGTCTGGCCCGACTTCAGGTACTTGGTGGAGAGCAGGCGGTCGAAGGTGCGTTCCCCGGGCACGCCCACGAACAGCCCTCCCCAATTGGAGCCGCCGTTGGAGGTCTCCAGAATGGATTCCGTGCCGCCGAGGATGAAGCCGCGATTGACGTCGCGGAAGTTCACCGACCGCAAGGTGATCGACGTGCCGCTGGATTGGGCGTTCCAGGACGCGCCGCCGTTGGAGGTTTTCAGCACCGTGCCGTTTTCACCGACCGCCCAGCCCGTCAGGGCGTCGACGAAATAAATGCCGTACAGGGTGACGCCTTCCTCGCGATGCTGTTCGATCCAGGTCGTGCCCCCGTTGACGGTCTTGAGGATCACGGCGTCCGCGCCCACGATCCAGCCGGTGTCCGCGTTGATGAAGTAAACCGACTTCAGCGAGCGCTTGATGCCCCCGCCCGTCCAGTTGTCGCCCTGGTTCACGGCGTTCAGGATCGTGCCGTTGTTGCCCACGGCATAGCCCACGTCCCGGTTGAGGAAGTACACGCTGTTCAGCGCGTTCGTGTTGGGCGTCTCCTGGGTGTACCAGACGGCGCCTCCGTTCACGGTTTTCAGGATCACGCCCGACGCGCCCGTGACGTACACCGTGTCGTTCGAGAGGATCTGCACCGCCAGGAGGTTCTGCGAAGTGTTGCTGGCCTGGGCGACCCAGTTCGCCCCGCCGTCGACGGTTTTCAGGATCACGCCCGCGTTGCCCACGGCGTACCCCGTGCCTGCGTTCAGGAAGCTCACTCCGTTCAGCGTTTGCGAGGTGTTGCTCGTTTGCAGGACCCAGTCGTCGCCCCCGTTGGTCGTCTTGGCGATGGTGCCCCCGGTTCCCACGGTATAGACGAGGGAAGGCGTCACCGGGTGGATCGAACGCAAGGTGGAGGTGTTCGGCGAGTTCCCGGGATTCTTCAGGACCTTGCCGTCGTCGCCGGCGGCGAGCACGATGTTGCCGGTGATGGCATGCACGCCGTTCAAGGAAGTGCCCGTATAGGTCGAATCGCGGGTCCACACCGTGCCCCCGTTGGTGGTGCGGAGGATGGTGCCGTTCACCCCCACCGCGAAGCCGGTGTCGTTGGCGCCGTTGCTGGCGCCGTTGCCCTTGAAATGGACGTAGACCAGGTGCTCGGTCGTCAGGCTCGGTCCGCCCTGGGTCGTCCAGGTGTTATTGCCCGAAACGATCGTCTTGCGGATCAGACCGTTGTTGCCGACGATGTATCCCACCGAGTTGCTGGTGAAGTGCACCGCGTTGAGCCGCTCCGTGGTGCCGGTGGCCGGGCTGGTGAAGGTGGGCGTGGTTGTCGTGGGAGCCGTGGACCGTCGCAGCACGCCGCCCTTGCCCACCGCCCACAGGGAGGAACCGTTGGAGAAGATTCCGTACAGCGAGTCCGTGATGCCCGAGGCCACCGGGCGCCAGCCGAGGCCGCCGTTGGTGGTGCGCAGGATCACGCCCGAGTCCCCGGCCGCGAACCCGACCGTGGAAGAATGCCACGTGACCCCGCGAAGGATCTGGGAGTTCGTCCGGCCCGACCAGTTGCCCCCGGTGACGGTCTTGCGGATCGCTCCCCCGCTTCCCACGGCATAGACCGTGTCCTGCGAGGTCGCGCTGAGATAAACGCCCCGAAGGGCCTCGCCCGTGCCGCTGGTCATCTTCGTCCAGGTCGTGCCGTTCACCGTTCTCAGGATCGTGCCGTTCGCGCCCACGATGAAGCCGGTGTCGCTGGTTCCCCTAAAGTAGACGTGATGGAGGTTCTCGGTGGTCAACCCAGCGCTCCCCAGCGAGGTCCAGCCGGTGCCGGTGTTCGTGGTCCGCAGGATCAGCCCCCCGTCCCCGACGATGACGGCGTTGGTGTTGCTTTGGCACCAGACGCCGTTCAGCTTCTGGGTGGTCCCGGCCGAGTTGATGGCGGTAAATGCGCCGGCGCTCGTGGCGGTGCGCAGGCGGATGACCCCGCTGTCGCCCACGGCCCACACGCGCGAATTGTTCGAATGAATCGCATTGAGGGTTTGCGTCGTCCCGCCGATGCTTTGCGCCGACCAGCTTCCGCTGAGACCGGTCTGCGACCGAAGAAGCCTTCCTCCCGCGCCCACCGCGTAGAAACGATCTCCCGCGGCGTTGACCCACACCCCGCGCAGCTCCGTGGCGACTCCGGAGGTGATTTCCGCCCAGGTGTCGCCGCCGTTGGTGGTCCGGCGCATGTTCGCGTTCGCCCCGCCGTTCGTGCCGATCCCCACCGCGTGGGCGTTGGAAGCGTTGCGCGCGTACACGCCGTTCAACCGGTTCGCGCCCGAAACCGACGCCGTCCAGGTCTCGCCCCGGTCCGAAGTCTTCAGGATGCGGCCCGCGGCGCCCACCCCGAAGCCGACGGCATGGCTGCCGAAGGACACGGAGTTCAGCGAGTCGGAAACGCCGCTGGACTGGGCGAAGAAGCCCCCGGGATAATGCAGCCAGTTCGCCCCGCCGTCGGTGGTGCGCACGATCGTCTCCCCCGCGCCGACGGCCGCTCCGGCGGTGGCGCTGGTGAACTTCACCGCGTTCAGTTGGTGGGAGGTCGGGCTGGCCTGCCCCGACCAGCTCTCGCCGCCGTCGGCGCTCGCGCGGATCACGCCCGAGGCGCCCACCGCCCAGCCGTTGTTCGCGTCCGCGAAGTGAAGCGCCCGCAGGGAGCTGGAGTTGAGGTTGCTCTTGGCGTTCCAACCCGCTTCCGGAGCGGGCAAGGTCTGGCCCGCCCATGTGACCAGATGGGGGTTCGCGGGCACGTTGCCCGCGTTGGTGGTGCGGCGGATCGTGCCGTTCGCCCCGACCGCGTAGACGGTGTCGTTGCCGACGCCCCGGATGTCGTACAGGTTCGCGGTCGTGCCGCTGGTCACCGTGCGCCAGTCGTACTGCGAGATGAAGGTGCGAATGCCGCCGCCGTCCGAAGCGATCCATCCCCGCGTCGGGGCCGTGAAAGTGATGGCGTTGGGGTTCAGGCCGCCGATGTCGCGGCTGGACCACACGGCCCCGCCGTCGTAGGTCACGCGCAGGTAGTCGCCCGCTCCCACGACCCATCCCGTGTCCTGGGTGATGAACTGCACGTCCCGGATGTGGTTGGAGGTATTGCTGGTCTGCACGAACCATCCTCCCGCCACGGGAGACCAGACGATGCCGCCGAATTCGGCGGGAGCGCCGCCGGGAGCGGTCCCGTTCACGGTTTTCAGAATGGTCTCGTTTTCCCCCACCACGTACCCGACGTCGGTCGTGGGGAAGGCGATCGCGTTCAGGTGGTGCGGCGTGTTGCTGGTCAAGGTGAAAAAGCTGTTGCCGTTGTTCTCGGTCTTGTAAATGCCGCCCCGCTGTCCCACCGTGAACCCGGTGGAGAGTTCCCGGAAGTAGCAGGCGTTGATCGAGTCGGGCTGCAGGTAGCGGGTCGTGAAGGTTTTGCCGCTGTCGTCGGTGTGATAGGTCTGTCCGGGCGCCGAGAAGACATAGCCGACGGCGAGGCTGGGGAAGCACCCTCCGGAGAGGGAGTGAAGGCCCAGCACGCGCTCCTCCCAGGCGGAGGCGTCGCTGGTTTGGGCGTCGTTGGTGGAGCGCAAAAAGCGGCCCGAATCGCCCACGGCGTAAATGACCGAGCCCGGCATCGTCTGCAGCCATTTCAGGCTCGCGTTCTTTCCGCCCAGCACCACCGAGTCGCGCGTCACGCCGGCTACGCGAACGCGCAGGTAGACGACGTTGTTGGGAATGGAATCCGCCATCGTGGACCAGAAACGCACGCGCAGAATCGAGTACGCGGGGCTCACGGTCCAGTTCACCACGGTGGTATCCGCCATGACGACGTCGAACTTCACGGAATCCAGGTGCACGGTGTCCCTTCGCGCGGGCGATTCCGAGGTATCGATGGAGATGAACTTCGCGGTCCACTCGCGCAGGCCGGCCAGCTCGAACGTCATCTCGGGAACGGCGATGTCTTCCAGGTCGGCGCGGCCGGTGAGCGCATACCGGTGCGTCTGGGCCGCCTGGCCCGGGGCGGTCAGGACGATGAGCAAACTGTCGAGGGTGAACGTCGTGTCCGCCGAGGACGATTTCAGCAAGGCGGTCGGGTTTTGCCCCAATTCAAGCTTCAGCCGGACGTAGCCCGTTTTGGTTGGGTTCGTCCCCGAATCGTCCATTAGCATGCACGAACACAACAGACACCCTAGGGCGAACAGGAACCCGGTGCGGTGAATGAAATGCGGTGTTTTCAAAACGAATGGATCTCCCTCTGAACACCCGTCCATGGGGATTAAAGCAAGAATCAAGCCGATTCCCTCTGGAATTCGAGACCTAAAAATAAACGCGAGCGCCCCTCAATATCCTTAAATTCGGCGGTTCGGCTCTTCGATTACCCCACCTTTTATACAAAATGTAACACGTAGTGGGGCTTGGATCGAAATAGAGCGCTTGGGCATCCACGGGTTGGCCCTGGAGCGCCATTTTGGCAAAAATTTACCAATGGCCGGGCGGAAAGGCTGGCCTTATAGCATCAATTTGAGGGGGTGATTTAAGGCGTGCAGGCGGGTTTGGTCCCGCCGCATTGCTTTAATCGCACATTGATCGTCGTATCCTGGCCGGCGCCAAAGGTCAGGGTATCCACGAATTCGAACCCGCGCAAGGGGCTGTTGCGATCGATCGCCTGCAGGATCACGATGGTCGGCTTGCGCGTCGGAAGCGCCTTGTAGACCAGTTCCTTGTCGAAGCGGCGCGCGCCGGCGCTTTTGTGCACATAGACGGCCGAGGCCCCGTCTTCGGTCTTGACGACGGTTTCGTTCGTCCCGGCGAAAAGGCAGGTATCCTGCTGGGGGAAGCAGTTCACGGCCCGCAGCGACTCGGTGGTCTTGGTGCTCTGCACGGCCCAGACCGGGTTGTTGAGCGGGAAAGCAATGCCGCCTCCGGCGGTTTGGAGCGATTTGGACCGGACGATGCCCGAATCGCCCACGAGATAAAGGCGGGGGGCTCCGGCGATATGGATCGCGTTCAGGCGCTGGGTCGTTCCGGAGTTATGCGACGTCCAGCTGTTGCCGGCGAGGGTGGCCTGCACCAGCGTCCCGCCGTCCCCCACGGCCGTGACATAACCGGCGGCGCCCGTCTGCTTGCTCCAGGCGACGCCGTTGAGGTTCTGCGCGGTGCCCGTGATGCTCGTCCAGGTGCTGCCCCCGTTATAGGTGCGCAGGCTCGTGCCCGACTCGCCGACGACGAAACCCGTGTCGCCCAGGAAGTGCCCTCCCCGAAGGTTGGCCGTGGTGACCAGCGCGCCCGAGGTGCGCGTTTTGAGAACCGTGCCGCCATCGCCCACCGCGAACACCGAATCCGCGTTCGCCGCGTAGAGACCGTGGAGGGCCACGGCCGTTCCGCTGGTCTGGGGGGCCCAGTCCGTGCCGCCGTTGGTCGTGCGCAGGATCGTCCCGTTCGCACCCGTTACCCAGCCGTCATTCGCGTTCGCGAAATACACGTCCAGCAGGTTCTCGGTGGTGCCGCTGGTTTGCGCCGTCCAGTCGTTGTTGTTGGTGCTGGTCGATTTCGCGATGAAGCCCCCGTTGCCAACGACCCAGGCGGTACTGGTTCCGCTCAGCATGTGGACGCCGTTCAGCTGGACCGAACCGGTGACCGCGTTGGAGGCGTCGGTAAAGGCGCTGGTGTTGGAGATGCTGTTGCGGCGGCGCACCTCGCCGTTGCTCCCGACCGCTAGCACGCGGTCGGTTCCGTTCGAGGCGACCGCGTTGAGGTCCGTGGTGATGCCGCTGGTTTGCGCCGTCCAGCTGGAGCCGCCGTTGCCCGAGCGACGGATGACGCCGCCCGCGCCGACCGCCCAGCCATAGGTCGCCGTCGCGAAATGCACGTCGCGCAGCTCGGTCGTCACGCCGCTGGAGATGGTGCTCCAGGTCGAGCTGCCCGCGTTGGTGGTCCGGCGGATCACGCCACCCGCCCCGACGGCCACGGCGTTGGTGGAAGAGTACGCGTGAACCCCCAGCAGGACGTTGGTCGTTCCGCTGTTCTGCGCCGTCCAGGTGGCGCCGCTGTTGGCCGTGCGCAGGATGGTTCCCGCGGCGCCCACGGCGTAGCCCTCGCTCGCGCTCGTGAAGTGCGTCGCGTTCAGGTTCTGCGAGTTCGGGCTGGTCTGCGAAAACCATCCTCCGGAAATGCTCTCCCAGGTATTGCCGCCGTCGAGCGTCTTGAGGATGACGCCCTCGTCGCCCACGGCATAGCCCTTGGCGGCCGTGGCGAAATTCACGTAGCGCAGGTTCGTCGTGACGCCGCTGGCCTTGGAGATCCAGTTCGTGCCCCCGTTGGTGGTCCGCAGGATCGCGCCGGCGTCGCCCACGATGCAGCCGTTGCTGGTGCTCGTGAACCAGACGCTGTTCAGGTCGTTGGGAATGCCGCTCGACTGGGGGATCCACGTCGTGCCGCTGTCGGAGGTCTTGTAGATCCACCCGGAATCGCTGACCGCCCACGCCGTGGCCAGGTTGGCCAGATAGACGCCGTTATAGGTCGCGCCGTTCGGAAAAAGCGAATCCCGGGTCACCCCGTTGATGCGCACGCGCAGGTAGCTGATCGAGGCCAGCAGCGAATCGCCGGTCGTCGACAGCATGCGCACGCGCAGGATCGCCACGGCGGCGCGCACCACGGCGCTGACGTCGACCGTGTCGCCCGCGTTCACGTAGAAGGGAATCGAATCGAAGTGCACGGTGTCGCGCCGCGCGGGGCTGGCCTGGTTGTCGATCGTGTAGATCTTCGCGGTCCAGGTGCGCACCGGATTCAGCCCGTAGACGTACGGGGCGACCGTGATCGCCCCCGTGTCGGGGCGGCCGGCGATGGCGTAGCGATAGGACTGGGTCGCCGATCCCGGGGCCGTAAGGACCACGTACATCGAGTCGAGATTGAAGGTGCTGTCCGCGGCGGCGGATTTCATCAGGATGCCGGCCTGGCGTTCCAGGCTCACGTCCAGGCGCACATAGCCGGGCTCCTGGCTGCCTTCGTCGCTGCCCAAAAAACAGGCCGAAAGGAAAGCGGTTAGGGCGATGAATCCCAGGTATTTTACAAAGCGAAACCCTTGAGAAAGGTTCCGTAAGATTCCAGGGGTGTTCTCCAAGAAAGTCATAGTGTTAACCGGGCGCTCCTACGGCGTTCCCGGGAGCTTGCCGATGATGCTCACCTTGCCCACGCGCGTGAGAGTCGCGGTGATCTTGCCGCCGCCGGTCGTGGGACCCACCCAGTTCAAAGTGATCGGCACGGTCGCGTTGTCGCCGGCGGCGATGGTGGCCGACTGCGACCCGCTGAACAAAAGCTGCGGCACGGGCGAGGAACCGAGGGGGCCGTAGACCTCGAGGGTGATCAGGCGGGTGCCCGGCCTCACGTAATCGTAGGAGAGGACGTGCTCCACGAGGGGCGTGAAATAAGGGCCGGGGTTCGCCGTGGAATCCCGGAGCGCCACGCCGTCGACCTTGAACACGAGGCGGGTCACGTTGAGCGTCTGCTCGACGTCGCCCGTGGTCGCGGAAATCTTCTCGGGCAGGCTCAGGAATTTCGCGTCGTACATGGAATAGCGCGAAGTCAGCCCCAGGTTCACGACGGCCGTGTCGGCCACGTGCAGAACCGGCGTGCTGGCCGAATCGAAATGGACCAAGCTGTCGCGGGTGTCGCGCACGCTCACGTAGATCTTCCATCCGCGAAGAGCCTTGAGCGCGTAGGTCTTGTTGATGCTTTGCTGGGTGGCGGCGTCGTTGCTGATGACGGGGGTCGTGCCGCTGGTCTTCAGGGTGTCGCGGATCGTGTCGGCCGGGGTTGCTCCCTGGGAGACGATCACCACGATCATCTTGCTGAGCGAGATGGTCGAACCCTTCTTCAGGGAGTTCACCGCCTTCATGTTCATGCGGATGTTCATGACCGCGGACTCGCCCGCGGGGTCGACCGGATTCGGGGAAAGTCCCGCGTCCGGAAAGCACCCCGCCAAGAAAACCGCAGCCGCGAAGGCGGCTGCGGTTTTAGGGAAGGATGTCTTCAGGAAAGCGAGCACTTACAATCCTTTTAGCGCTTCGGAACCACGCCCACGCCGGAGGTGGTGCCGGTCACGGTGGTGCGGCCCACCTTGCCGATCACCACGGTGATCTTTTCATTGCCCAGGTTGGCGGCGACGTTGGTCCAGGTGAGGGTGAGGTTCGACGGGGTGTTGTCGACGCCGGGGGTGCTGGTGACGATCGTTTCGCCCACGAACAGCGTGTCGGTCTTGACCACGGCGCCGGCGGCGTTCAGAAGCACGCCGTAGGCGGCCAGGCGGATGGTGCGCTGGCCGAGCGCCACGTAGTCGTAATCGAGCGTGTCGATCGGATTACCGTTGAAGTAGCCGGCCTTGAGCGAGTCGCGGACGATTTGGCCGTCGACGCGCAGGATCAGGCGGGTGAAACGGACGGCCTGCTTGGTGGTATTGCCCGTGGCGTTGGTGCTGATGCTGTCGGGCAGGTTCGCGAAAATGGCGCGGTACTGCGTGTACTTGGGGTTCAGCTTGTTGATCGAGACCGAGACGGTGTCGCCGATGCGGGTGAAGTTGTTCGCGGCGGGGACGATCGTCGTGTCATGGGTGATCGCGCCCTTGGTGTCGATCACGGTGACGCGCACGGTCCAGTTGCGGAGGGCCTTGAGGGTGTAGTTCGAGTCGATCGTTTGATCGCTGCTCGAGCTCGAGCTCAAGCCCTGGCTGATGCCGGCATGGATCGTGTCCCGGATCGTGTCGGAGGCGGTCGGGGTGTTCGAGTTCGAGATCAAGGTGATGGCCACCTTGGAGTAGGCGATGACGCTGCCCTTGGCGAGGGAGCCGGAGACGCTGATCGACGGGACGTTCGCGCGGACGCGGATGTGCGTCGTGGCGGTTTCCTGCGCGTCCTGTTCGCCCTGCAGGCAGGCGGTGAGGGAGAGCGTCGAAACCAGGGCGGCGGCCAGGGCGATTTTCTTGATGGAGAGCATCTACGGTCCTTCTTCTTCGTCAGGATTTGCTTGGGTGGGGACCCGGATTTACTTCTTCGGAACGACGGTGTCGTCCGTCTCGACGGTGATCTGGTAGAGCCCGACCTTGACGATCGTGACCGACAGATCCTCGATGCCCGTGAC
>JAJNBB010000026.1 GCA_021155885.1 Fibrobacteria bacterium
GGATGCCGAATTCCTCGAGGGCCGGGACGAAGTTCTTCCCTTCATGGCCCGGACGGCTCAGCTTGACGAGGGCGAAGCGCTCCAGCCAGCCAAGCTTTTTCCATTGTTCCGCCGTGATGTTTTTGCCCAGCTCCCGGGCCTTGTCGGCGACTTGCGCGGGAACTTCCTGCGCGTCCCAGATGCGCTCGGGCGGCGTCATCAAGGACGGGGCGGCGCCCGAGGACACGACCACCAGCCCGATCAGGAACAGGCCGAATTCATAGACTTCGCTGGCGGTGAGAAACGGCATGATCGCCAGGCGCTCGCGGTAGCCCGGGTCGAGTTTCGACCACTCCGCCAGCTTGAGTTTCACGCCGGACATGTCCAGCTTGTAGCGCACGCACATGGGGATGCAGCGCTGGCTCGCGACGAAGTCGGCCTCGAATTGAAAGTAACGGGCAGTGGTGGACGGAAAGCTCATGCTCCGAAAAGGTAGAGAAAGGTGGGCGCCGGCAGGTGTATAAAAAAGCCCGTAAAGTCGTAAAATATCCCAGAGAATCCGGCAAATTCATGCGTGTGAAGTCCGGCGGAGCATTATGTTAAATGGGCGGGATTCGTCCCGTTCCCTGAGTTCACGGAGGCATATATGCGGGCATCGGCGCTATTGAAAACAATGGGTTTGGGCACGGGATGGGCGCTGCTGGCGGCGATGTCCACGGGCGCGCAAACGGTGGATTCGTCCCTGAGCTTTTTCATCACGGGTTCCGCCGTCGGGCAGGGCGCGAACCTGGGCGGCCTGGCGGGCGCGGACGCGCACTGCCAGAAGCTGGCGGATTCCGTGGGCGCCGGGGCGAAGACCTGGCGGGCCTACCTGAGTACGCAGGCCGTCGGAAACACCCCGGCCGTGAACGCGCGCGACCGCATCGGCACCGGACCGTGGTTCAACGTCAACAAGGTTCAGATCGCGGCCAATCTCACCGAACTCCACGACACCAGCAACACCACGACCGTCAACTCCGCCAAGGGCCTGACGCATCGGGGCACGACGGTGGCCAGCAACCGTCACGATATCATGACCGGGTCGCGGTTCAACGGCATGGCGCCGGTCGCCGGTGCCGACAGCACCTGCTCGAACTGGACCAGCAGCACGGCCGGGCTGCCGGGACGCACGATCGTGGGGCATCATAACCGCCAGGGTATCAGCTCCAACATGATCCCGAATTCGTGGAATCAGGCCCACGTGACCAGCGGTTGCTCCCAGGCCAACGTTGAGGCCGGAGGGGGTTCCGGATTCTTCTACTGCTTCGCCGTGGCCGGCGCCACCGGCCTCAACGGCCAGGTTCCCGGCGGCGGACCCGAAGAAGAGGCGACGCCGTACTATCTGTCCGCGGGACGGGGCGGCCTCCGGGGCGAAGAGGTGGTCCTTCGCTTCACCCTCGACCGGGACACCAAGGTCGAGGTCAGCGCAATGGACATCCGGGGCCGCGAGCGCGCGGTGCTGTTGCGCGGGATGCGCGGGCCGGGAGAGCACGTGGTGCGCTGGAACGGCACCGATGCGAACGGCGAGGCGCTGCCCGCCGGGATGTACCGTATTTTGCTGCGCCGCGACGGCCGGTAAGACAAGCGCGGCGCGGGCGCTAGCCTCCGCCCAGGTTCCTCAGGAATCCTTTTCGATCCGCGCCGCGCAGTGCTTGTAGGAGGGCTGCCGGGAGTGCGGGTCGAACTCCGAGAGCGTCAGGGCGTTGACCCCGTCGTAGTGCATCGGCAGGAAAATGCGGCCGAGGCCGACGGTGGTGCCGATGAAGGCGCGGGCGCGCACCGCGCCGCGGCGCGTGCGGACGCGCACCCATTCCTCCGGCTTGATTCCCAGGCGCGCCGCGTCGGCGGCGTGCAGTTCCACGTAGCATTCGGCGGGATAAAGCTTGCGCAGCACGGCGGACTTCGCGGTGCGCGTGTTGGTGTGCCACTGCGCCGACGTGCCGCGCCCGGTCAGCAGGACCAGGGGGAATTCGGGGGACGCGGGTTCCGCGGGCGGGCGCACGGGATCGAAAAGGAGCTTGGCCCTGCCGTCGGGAGTGTAGAAGCGCCCGTCGGCGAACAGGCGTCGCTCCTGGGGTTCATCGGCGCCGATGCCCCGGTAGGGCCACTGGATGCCGCCCTTTTCGTCGATATGCTGGTAATCGCGGATGCCCGAGAAGTCGCAAGGGCGGCCCGCGGATAGCCGCTTCATGACCTCGAACGCCTGCTCCGGCGACTCCATGTTCGCGAAGACGTCGGCGCAGCCCCAATACTCGGCGATCAGCCGGAAGATGTAGAAGTCCGCCAGCGCCTTGCCCGGCGCCTTGGAAACTTTTTTGAACAAGCCCAGGCGCCGCTCCGAGTTAATGAGGGTGCCTTCCTTCTCGCTCCAGCAGGCCGCGGGGAAGAACACGTCGGCCAGGCGGGCGGTGTCGGAGGTGGCGTACATGTCCTGCACCGCGAGGCATTCGAGGTTTTGCAGGGCCGCGCGCAGCTTGTCGCCGTCGGGCCAGGAATGCAGGGGGTTGGTGGCGATCACCCAGAGGCCCTTGATGCGGCCCTCGCAAACGCCCTCGATGATCTGGTCATAGGCCAGCGAGTTTTGCGCGGGAATGCGCGCGGGGTCGATTCCCAGCGCTTCCGCGACCTCGCGGCGGTGCCCGGCGTCGAGGAAGTCCCGCCCGCCCGCCAACGAGGTGGTGTTGCTGAAGATGCGCGAGCCCATGGCGTTCATCTGGCCCGTGATCGAATTCGCCCCGGTGCCGGGCCTGCCGATGTTGCCGGTGATCAGGGCCAGGTTGATCAGCGCCTGCGCGGTGCGCACCGCCTCGTGGCTCTGGTTCACGCCCATGGTCCACCAGAAGCTGACGGCCTTGCCGTCATGGATCATGCCCGCCAGCTCCTCGATTTCCGCCGCCGAGATTCCCGTCGCCGCGGCGACCGAGGCGGGCGTGAAAGAAGCGACGTGGCGCGCGAAGCCCTCGTATCCGTTGACGTGCGCCTCAAGGAAGTCGCGGTCGATCCAGCCCTCGCGCACCAGCACGTGGGCGATGCCGTAGAGCAGGGGCAGGTCGGACTTGGGGGCGATGCCGTAATGCCGGGTCGCGGCCTGCGCCGTTTCGGTGAGGCGCGGGTCAATTACCAGGATTTTCGGATTGTTTTTATTCATCATCACGCGTTCCCACATGATGGGATGCGCGATGCAGGGATTGGCGCCCACGAACACGAGCACGTCGGAGAGCTCGAAATCCTTGTAGGTGAAGGGCGGGGCGTCGAAGCCGAACGACTGCTTGTAGGCCACGTGCGACGTGGCCATGCACTGCCGCGTGTTCGCGTCGCTGTGGATGCCGCCCATGCCGAATTTGAACAGCGACCCGAGCGCGAACATTTCCTCGGTGGGAATTTGTCCCGTGCTGAGGAAGGCGACCGACTCCGGGCCGTGTTCGGCGATGATCCTTTTGAACTTCGCGGTGAACGCCTGCAGGGCCTCGTCCCATTCCACGGGTTTTTGCTTTCCGTCCTTGCGCAACAGCGGCAAGGTCGCGCGATCCGGCGACTTCAGGGGCGCCAGCGCCTCCCAGCCCTTGGGGCAGGCCATTCCCAGGTTCACGGGATAGCGCGTGTCCGCCGAGAGGTTGACCGCCTCGCCGTTCCGCATGTGAATGCGCAGCCCGCAGCCCGTGGAGCAATAACCGCAAACGACGGTGGTGGTGGCGTCCGGTTCCAGTCTTTCGGGAACCTGGCCCAAGCCGAACCGGCCGGGAGCGCGCACGAGATTGCGCGTCAGGGGACCGGTGAACCGCCGGAGCGACATTAGAACACCTCTACGGTGAGAATGCCGTGACGTTGTTGGTTGTTGGTTGTTGGCTGGAGCACAATACACCCTTCCCGGGAGGGAGCGTTTGTGTTTTTATCCAACAACCAACAACCGGCAACTTCCAACCTCCAAAGGAACGATTCCATCAGCATCAGGTCCTCCCCCCCGGCATGCGCGGCGCGACGCCGGTCGTGAAGAAGAGATAGCGCTCGGCGAGTTCGCCGGCGAGGATGAGGACGAAGATCGAGGCGCTCCACGCGAGCGTCATCGCGCCCGCGCCCCACGCCGCAGCCAAGAGCGGAAGGACGAGGCCCCCCGCGATTCCCGCGAGCAGGCGCAGGCGCCAGACAAGGCCGAGGGGCCCGCGCAGCAGCTGCACGGTTTTCCACAGCGGACCGAAATCTTCGTCTTCCGCATGGCGGAACACGCGCGTCTCGAGGTACAGCTTGGCCAGGAACAACAGGGGGATCGCGGCGAACAGGGCGCGGGACAATCCCGCGCCGGGCGCGGCCGCCGCCATCCAGGCGGGAATGCCGCCCAGCGCCGCGGTCAGGGAGAAGCGCCACAGCGTGAGGCGCGTGGCCCACAGGGGCCGGGGCGTGTCGCGGTACACCATGGCCGAGGCGTAAATCGCCGCCGCGGCCGCGATCAGAATCGCGATCCGAATCGCGGTCGACAAGACGGTCGGAAGGGTGATGGAAAACAGAGCGGCCCCGGCCGCCGCGGCGCCGGCCGCGGTGGTCCCGGCCAGAGCCGAAAAGGCGATCACCTCGCGGCTGAGCCACGAGCGCCGCCATCCCAGGAAAGCCTTCCAGGCGAGAAGCGGGCGGCCGAGGTGAAAGAGGCTCAGGTTCAACGAAAAAAGCACCGCCGCGAAACCGAGGATCTCGACCCGGGGCGCTGAAGACGCGCTTTCCGGCAAGACGAAGAACCGCAGCAGGGCTTCGGTGATCCAGTACCCGGCGGCGGCCTGCGAGGCCGTGAGCATGAGGACAAGGGGCCAGTGGGCGTGCTCGGCGCGGACCTGGGCCGCGTTCACGGGCACGAGTCCCGGGGCCAGGCCGCGCGGGGACACGTAGCGCGTGGTCGGCAAGGTGATTGCGGCGTCGGGCGATCCCGGCAGGTTGAACGAGCCATCCGCGTCGCGGCGGATCGCTTCCAGGTCCACGATCGTGATGCGAATGGCCTGGGTGGGGCAGGCCTGCACGCAGGCCGGCGCCTCGCCCGCGCGCAGGCGGCCCACGCACATGTCGCACTTGCGCACGATGCCCTTCTTCTCATGGTACTGGGGCACGTCGTAGGGGCACTTGAGAATGCAATACTGGCAGCCGATGCATTGGTCGTCGAGGTGGGTGACGATTCCCGTCACCGTATCCTTTTCATACGCCAGCACCGGGCAGCCTTGCAGGCAGCCGGGCTCGGCGCAGTGGTGGCAGGCGGTGGTGACGTGCTGCTGCACGGGCCGGGCCTTTGCTTCGTGGATCAGGCCGACCGCGCGCCAGGTCTCGCCGTCGTCCAGGCCGTTCAGGCTGTGGCACGCGGTGACGCAGGCCTTGCAGCCGCTGCAGCGGTCGAGGTCGACCTCGAAGCCGAACTGCTCGCCCGGAGCGGGTTCGCGCAGCGGCAGCAATTCCTTGTAATAAGCCGCCTGGTCGGGCAGGCCGGCGTCGTGCCGCGCCGAGAAGCGGTCCACGGCCGTGAGCGTGCGTTGCTCTTCCAGCAGCCGGTCGACCAGATCGGGCGCCGCGCCCATGAAGGACGCGAGCGAGGGAGCGTCGGAAGCCGGGGTGATCATGGGAAGCAGCCTTGGCCGGAGGGCTTGAAGATAAGGGAGGCGGATTTCGGGTCGCGGATCGGTTTCGGCGCGCGCGAGGTGTCCTCGAAGATCACGGTGGGCGCGATCGCCTCCGTTTTCTCTTCCCCCGCCGGAACGGCGGGCGCCAGCCCGGCCGGAACGGGGTCAGTAGACATCGCGGCCATACCGTTTCTCCCGCTTCAGCTTCTCGACGTATTCCTTCGCCTCGTCCTCGCTGCGGCCGCCTTCCTGGACGATGATGCGGTGCAAGGCCGCATCGACGTCCTTGGCCATGCGCTTCGCGTCGCCGCACACGTAGAAATGCGCGCCCTCCTCGAGCCAGGCGAACAATTCCGCCGCGTTCTCCAGCATGCGGTCCTGCACGTAGACCTTTTCTTCCTGGTCGCGCGAGAAGGCCAAGTCCAGGCGCGTGAGGAAACCCTCGCGCTGCATGGCTTCCAATTCGGAGGCATACAGGTAGTCGAGCGACTTCTTCTGGTCCCCGAAGAACAGCCAGTTCTTGCCGGGGTCTCCGCACGCCCACCGCTCCTCGAGGAAGGCGCGGAAGGGGGCGATGCCCGTGCCGGGGCCCACCATGATGACCGGTGTTCCCGGCTTTTCCGGCACGCCGAAATGCGCGGCGGGCTGGATGAATACCGAGGCGGCCATACCCAGCGGGATGCGCTCGGCCAGGTAGGTCGAGGCCACGCCGCGGCGCAGGCGCCCGCCCAGTTGCTGGCGCACCACGCTGAGGCACAAATGCACCTCGCCCGGATGCGCCTTCGGCGAAGAGGCGATGGAATACAAGCGCGGGGTCAGGCGCGACAGCGCCGAAACCACCGCCTGCATGTCAGGGTGGGTCTTGAAGAAGTCGTCCAGCGTGTCGAGCACGTCGTGGCTCGCGAGATAGGCCTGGGTTTCCGCGCTTTCGGGATCGGCGAGCAGGTCCTGAAGGCGCATGCGTTCGCCCGGATTGCGGGCGCTTTGCAGCAGGGCCTCGAGCAGCTTGGCGGAGGAGCGGTGCAGGCTCAGTTTCTCCAGCAGCGCCGAGCGCAAAGTGCTTTCCTCGCCCCAGGGCAGCACGATCTTTTCGCTGCCGCTGCAGTTGAGTCGCAGGATCAGGCGGTCGGCGAGATCGAAATCGTTCAGCGGGTAGACGCCGAGCGCATCGCCCGCCTTGTATTCGAGGCCGCTGCCCACCAGCGAGAACGCGAGGTGACGGGTGTCCTTCGCGGACTCGCGCGCGTTCAGCGGACGGTTCTCCAGCAGGGCCGCGGGGAAGGGGTTCTTCTTGTCGTAGCGCGATGCCGCGGCGGCTGACGGAGCGTGCCCGTTCACCGGCGCGGCGGGGGACGGCGCGCCCCCGGAGGCGGCGGGGCCAGCGGGAAGCTCGGCCTCGAGCAAGGTCCACACCGCGTCCATCCACTCGGCGGCCTTCGCCTCGAAATCGGTGTCGCACTCGCACAGGGGACGCAGGCGGCGGGCGCCCAGTTCGGCGAAGCGCGCGTCGAGGCTTTTTCCGCTTTGGCAGAAGCGGCGGTAGTTGCGGTCGCCGAGCCCCAGCACCGCGTAGGCGGTATTCGGCAGCGACGGCGCCTTGTCGCTTTGCAGCCACTCCCAGAACGAAGCGGCGTTGTCGGGCATGTCGCCGTCGCCCCAGGTGCTGCAGGCCAGCAGGATGTATTTCTCCGCGGCGAAATCGATTTCGGAAAACCGGTCCATCGCCACGACGCGCGGGCTCAGGACGGGACCGCCGACGCGGGCCTGCAGCTTTTCAGCCAGCGCATGGGCCATGCCTTCGGTGTTTCCGCTTTGCGAGCCGTACAGGATCAGCAGAGGCGTTCCCGCGCGGGGAGCCGCCGCTTCCGCCGGAGGGGTCGGCGCGGAGGCTCCGGCGGAGACGCTGCTGATGCCGGCCAGGAAGCCGTTCAGCCAATAGCGCTGTTCGGCGGAGAAGGGCGCGCTTTCAGGGATGACCGGGGGATTGGCGGGCGCGTTCATCAGGCGGTCCTCAACAGGGCGTGTTCGCTGGGAAGGCCGGCCAGGGCGAACAGGGATTCGATCTCCGCGTCGCTGTGGCGGCGCGTGAAGTCGGTGAAGGTTTCCGGTTCCTGGCGCTGGTCCTGATAGACGCGCAGCAGGCCCTCGACCGCGAAGGGGGCGTTCTCCGCGAGAACCTCGCGCAGCACCGGCACCGCGATGCGGGCCTGGTCCTGGAACCCGCCGCCCACGAAGACGTGGAACCCTCCGCGCACCTCGCCGTCCACCTCGACCGTCGTGGCCAGCAGGCCGATGTCGCCGATGAAGTGCTGCGCGCAGGAATGCGGGCAGCCGGTAATGTGGATGTTCACGGGCTTGTCGAGCGACAGCCGTCCGGCGGCGCGCGCTTCGCGCAGGTGGGCGTCGATGGCGATCGCGGTTTTCTTGGTGGGCGCCTGACCGAACTTGCAGCCCTCCGCGCCCGTGCAGGCCACCAAGCCGGCGGAAATCGGGTCTTCCTCCGTGTCGAGGCCGAGAGCGCGGAGCCCCTCGACGCAGGCGTCCGCCGCCTGGGCGGGCACGTCGGCGATCAAAAAGTTTTGCCAGACGGTGAGGCGGATCGAGCCGGAGCCGTGCTTCCGCGCCAGCGCGGCCACGCCGCGCAACTGTTCCCGCGACAGCCGGCCCGCGGGAACGCGCGCGCCGATCCAGCACAGGCCTGCCTGTTTCTGCGGACGCGTCCCGAGGTGAGCCAGGCGGTCAGACGCGGGGGCGAAGGCGCATTTCTCCAGCGGGAAGCGCGCGAGCGGCGCGGGCAAAAGCTTTTCGGTTTCGGCGAGGAAGGCCTCGAACCCCATGCGGTCGAGCACGTACTTCAGGCGCGAGCGGCCGCGGTTGCCCCGGTCGCCCTGGGCGATGAAGACCTTCACGATCGCGGCGGCGACGGCCACGCAATCGCCCGGGGCGATCAGCAGGCCGGTGTCGCGCGCGAAGTCCTTGTGGCCGGTGATGCCGCCGAGCGCCACGCGGAAATAGAGGCCCGCGGGAACTTCCGCGGTCGCCTGGCCGGCGTCGATGCGCACCGCGCGGAATCCGATGTCGTTGGTGTCTTCCAGCGCCGAGATCGAGCTTCCGCCGTCGAAGGCGATGTTGAACTTGCGCGGCAGCCCGTAGAACTCGCGGTTGTTCAGGATATGATGGTGCATCTTCCGGCACAGGGGCAGCACGTCGATCAGTTCATCGGGATCGATGCCCGCCGTGGGGTTGCCGGTGACGTTGCGGATGTTGTCGGCCCCGGAGCCGCGCGGGACGATGCCCGCGTCGTGCAGGTCGATCAGCAAGCTTTCCATGTGGCGCGCGGGGATCTCGCGGATCTGCAGGTTCGCGCGGGTGGTGATGTCGGCGTAGCCTCCCCCGAACCGTTCGGCGCAATCGGCCACCGTCTCCAGTTGCGCCGCCGTCACCGCCCCCCCGGGGAAGCGCAGCCGGCACATCATCGATTCCTGGGCCGGGGATACGTTGAACAAACCGTGGAACTTGAAGCGGAACATGTCGGCTTCGGTGGGGAGAACGTCCTGCGCCGAAAGTTCTCCGATGCGGCTCCACGCCTCGAGCGGGTTGCCCTCGAACTTGATGCGCTCTTCCTTCGAAAGGCGCTTGCCTCCGGCGAGCCAGGCCTGCTGCGCCTTATAACCCGGGGATTCTTTTTCGGAATAGGGGGCGGGGGCGGTTTCGGCCGCACCGGCCGACGCGCCAAGCGCGGCGCCCCGCAAATACCCTTCGAGGTATTCTTTTTGGACGGAGGAAAACCCCCCGGATCCTTGGACGGAATCGGACGCACTCTGAGCCATTGGTATCCCCGTTGTACAGGTGTTTCCAAAGGCCCGGGCGGACCGGGGACCGGTTGGTGGGCACGACGCTGCGTGCCCCGCGCCGCTTTTCAGCGAACGCAGATGGAATAGAACGCAAAGTGCATACCAACTGAAGAAGAGGGTCAAATTCGTTATTTCACTCCCTCGGCCTTTCCATTTGTCGCGCAAGTGGAAGAAGTGGCTTTAATTGTCAACTGATGTGCAACAAAGAAACGCCCAACCAGGACAATCCGGACAATTCCCGCCACTCTTACGTTGCCGCGGTTTTTGCTCAGTAACTTTTCCATATGACGCAGTCGCTTCGCATCGGATTCATCCCGCTCGTCGACAGCGCCCCGCTTGTGATCGCGCTGGAAAAGGGTTTTTTCGCGAAGCAGGGCTTGTCGGTCGAGCTTTTCAAGGCTCAGTCATGGGACCAGGTTTTGACGCGCCTCGTGACAGGCGAGGTGGATGCGGCCCATATGCTGCTGACCGTGCCGCTGCAATGGGCGCTGACGTCGAAGGGCAGGGCCAATCCCTTGGCCTACGCGGTCTCGCTCAGCCATCACGGGAACGCCATCACGCTTTCCAACGAGATGTGGCGCGCGGGCGTTCGCGACGGGGCCACGCTCAAGGAGTACGCCGCGCGGCGGCCGTCCGGCCGCCCCCTGCAACTGGCGGTGGTATACCCGCGCAGCACGCATGAATACCTGGTGCGCCTGTGGGTCGAGGCGGGGGGCCTGAAGATCGGCGAGGACGTTCATCTGCGCTTCGTGGCGCCGCCGGTGATGGTGCACCAGCTGCGCGGGGGCGAGATCGACGGCTTCTGCGTCGGCGAGCCCTGGAACCAGCGCGCGGTAAGCTCCAAGCTCGGGTATATCGCGGCGACCAGCTGCGACCTGCTCCTGCCCATGAACGAGAAGGTGCTCGCCGTGCGCGCCTCCTGGAACCGCGAACACGAGGAAGCGCACGCGGCGATGATCCGCGCCATCGTCGAGGCGGGCGCCTGGCTAGGCGACCCCGCCAATCTGGAAGAAGCAGTGAACCAGATCTCGGGCAAGCATTACGTGAACACGTCTCCCACGCCCGTGCGCGCGGCCTTGTCGGGCGTGCTGCAGGGCGGAGGGCACCGCGTGCTGACCCCCGCGGGGTTTTTGCGCTTCGGCGGCGCCGGTACCAATTATCCCGACTCCAACCATGCGCGTTTTTACCTGGAGCGCATGTGGCGGGCGGGCCACATCTCGGGCGAACAGGTGCAGGATCTCAACCTGAAATCCATTTGCCTGGACGGCTTTTACACCCGGGCGGTGGAAAGCTCCGAGCTGTCCGCCGCGGATTTGTTTCCCACCTTGCGCGGCGAGAGCTACGCCGCCTTTCTAAACCGCTTCCCCTCCCGCTAAAACGCCCCTGACAGAAGTTGACACTTCTTGTTGGTATGCGTCTTGCTTGAACACCAATTGTTTCCAATTGCTTCCGGTCCGTCCGGCCCTTTGGTTTTGTTGGGTTCCTGAATTTCCGGTCGCCGGATTGCAAGGAAGTCCTTTACCGGAGCAATGGATGCAACTCAAAGCCTTTTTGAAATCGGGACACTCGCCCACCCTCTTTTCGGCCTTTCTTTATTTCGACGTCAGCTTCATGGTCTGGGTCATTCTCGGCCCGCTGGGTGTTTTCATCGCGCGCGACCTCGGCCTCACCCCGGGCGAAAAGGGATTGATGGTTGCGATTCCCGTGCTTTCCGGAGCCTTCTGTCGTTTGCTGCTGGGCGTCATGGTCGACCGGATCGGGGCAAAACTCACGGGGCAGATCGGCCAGATCGTGGTGATGGGCGCGATCGCCTGGGCCTACCTCACCGGCCTCGACACCCTGAACCAGATCTATGCCCTGGGCGTGTTCCTCGGCATCGCGGGGGCTTCCTTCGCCGTCGCGCTTCCGCTGGCCTCGCGCTGGTACCCCCCGGAAGCCCAGGGGCTCGCCATGGGTATCGCCGGCGCTGGGAACTCGGGCACGGTCTTCAGCGCCCTGTTCGGGCCCCTCCTCGCCGCCCACTACGGATGGAACGCCGTGCTGGGCCTGACCCTCATCCCGCTGTTCCTCGCCTTCGTCACCTACACCGTGCTGGCCAAGGACAGCCCCGACTCTCCGCCGCCCAAGACCTTTCGCCAATACATGGCCGTGCTGCGCGACGTGGACACGTGGTGGTTCATGTTCTTTTACTGCGTCACCTTCGGCGGGTTCGTCGGCATTTCCTCCAGCCTCGTGATTTATTTCAACGGCCAGTTCGGCGTCGATCCCGTCAAGGCGGGCTACCTCACCTCGGCCTGCGTGCTGATGGGGTCGTTGTTCCGCCCGGTGGGCGGGCGCCTCGCGGACCGCGTGGGCGGCATCCGGACTCTGCAGTGGGTGTACGCCACCGTGGCGCTGAGCTCGGTCGCGATCGCGTTTTCCTCCGGTTCCCTGATCTTGTCCCTCGCGGCCTTTATTATAGGCATGGGCGCGCTGGGCATGGGCAACGGTTCCGTGTTTCAATTGATCCCCCAGCGCTTTCGCCGCGAGATCGGCATTCTCACCGGCCTGGTGGGCATGGCCGGCGGCATCGGGGGATTTTACCTCGCCGCTTCGCTGGGCTTCTCCAAGCAGTGGACGGGCAGTTACCGGATCGGGTTCTTCGCGTTCGCGGGACTCTCGCTGGTGGCGTTGCTCGGCATCTGGGGGGTGAAGCGCCGGTGGCGCAGCACGTGGGGCTCGCCCCTCGTCACTTCGGCGCGGGTTTGATTCCATGATGACGGTTGCGCTGGGCCAGGCCAGCCTGGCGGCGGGTCCCGGGCCGAACCAGGATTACCTGGGGTGCGCGACGCCGGAAGGCGCCGCGCTGCGCGACAAAGGCATGGCGTTCGCCGTCGCCGACGGCGTGGGGCGCGGCAAGGGCGGACGCCTGGCGGCGGAAGTGGCCGTGCGCGCCTTCCTCTCGGACTATTACAGTAGTCCCGATACCTGGGCGCCGAAAAAAATCTTCGAGCACGTGCTCGAGAACGTCAATGCCTCGGCGCGCAGCGCGGGCACGGGCGCGGCCGCGTTCGCCGCGCTCGTCCTGCGCGGGCGGCGGTATTTCACGGTGCATGCGGGCGACGCGCGCGTGTACCGGTACCGGCAATCTTCCGGCGGAGGGACGTGGACCTGCCTCACCACGGATCACGTCTGGCAGCATCCCGACATGCGCAACGTGGTCTCGCGCGCCGTCGGCCTCGACGAGCATTTGCATGCCGACCTGGGCCAGGGAGAGATTCAACAGGGGGACGTCTTCCTGCTGTGCACGGACGGGTTTTATAAAACCGTGGACCCCGCCGCGCTTTCCGGCGAACCGCGCGCCGAGGACCTGCAAGGGGCGGCGGAGGCCTTGGCGAAGCGCGCCAAGGGCGGGGATGACGTGACCCTGCAACTGGTGCGGGTGGAAAGCCTGCCGAACGCGTCCGAGGGCGATGCGCGGCAGGACGCCGAGGGGCTGCCCTTCGCGAAGAACCTGCGCGAGGGCGCGACGCTCGACGATTTTTATTTACGCAAGCGCGTGCACCGCGGCTTGCAGTCCGAAGTGTTCCTCGCGGAGGACCTGCGGAATCGCCGGCAGGTGGCGGTCAAGTTTCCCCTGCCGCCCGCGCAGGGGGCGGAGTCCGCCCCGGAGGCCGCCGACCGCTTTTTGCGTGAAGAGTGGCTGGGACGCCGGGTCAAGAGCCCGCACATCCTGCCCGTGCTTCCCCTGGAAACCGGGCGGCGCTCCTGTCTTTATTATGTATCGGCCTGGGAACCCGGCGAAACCCTCCAGCAGCGGCTGCGCAAAACCGGGCCGCTTTCCGTGGCCGAGACGGTGGAGATGGGGATCCAGCTTTGCCGCGCCCTCGAGGCCCTGCACCGCCTCCAGGTGCTCCACCGCGACATCAAACCCGATAACGTGCTGTTGTGCGAGGATGGTCGCGTGCTTTTGCTGGACCTGGGCGTGGCGCGCGCCGCGGCTTTCTCCGGCGACGGCGACGAGGCTTCGCCCGGAACGCCCAGTTACATGGCGCCCGAGATGTTCCAGGGCGCGGGCGCGGACGAACGCACCGAGGTGTACGCCCTGGGGGCGACCCTGTACGAGGCCCTGACGCGCAAGCTTCCCTACGGAGCGATCGAACCGTTTTCGCAGCCGCGCTTCCAGCGCTGGTCTCCGCCGTCCCGCTATAACCTGGAGATCCCGCATTGGCTGGAGACCGTCCTGCAGCGCGCCGCGGAACCCGATCCCGCGCGCCGCTTCCAGGTATTGAGCGAGATGCAGTATTGCCTGGAGCGCCGGGAAGCGGCGTCGGAAGCCGGGCCGGGGAACTCCGCGATCCCCGCCGCGCGGCGCTTCTCGTGGAAGTTCGCGGCCGTGGCCTTCGGCGTGATCGCCCTCGTCGAATTCGTCGTGATCTGCGCGCGCGCCCTCGCGCGCTGAAGATCGCCTTGCGGGATCCTGCAAGGTTCCGCCGAAATAATCCCACCAAAGATTTACAATGGCGAAAAGTGGCAGGCGTTGTATGGAATTTTTTCCATTCCGTTTTCCCGCTTTCCGCCAGACTCGTGTTTTTACGGCGACCAAAACGGAAAATTTTTTTGGTACGGCTGTTGCTTTACCCTGAAAGCGGATGCCTCCGCGGGCATCCGCCAACCGAGTATGGAAGCGTGAGCTTCCGCGGAGTCTCCGAGGGAGAAACCCCCTCGAAGATTTCGTGCCGGTCCGTCCGGTCTTTTGGAGCAAGGTCCAGTTCTCTAAGGAGCCTGCTCTATGTCCGGATTCAAGACTCAACCCGTATTCCGTTTTTTCCCCCGTTCGCTTTCCCTTCTGATCGCGGCGTCCACGGCCGCCGTTTCGGTCGCGTCCGCGGCGCCTGAAACCACCAAGGCGAAGCTTGGCTTCATTGCCCTGACCGACTTCGCCCCCCTGGCGATCGCCAAGGAGAAGGGCTTCTTCGCCAAGCACGGCGTGCCCGACGTCGAAGTGCTCAAGCAGGCTTCCTGGGGCGCCACGCGCGACAACCTCGAGCTCGGGTCCGGCAGCGGCGGCATCGACGGCGCGCACATCCTGACGCCCATGCCCTACGCGATGACCTTGGGCCTCAACACCAAGGGCAACAAGCCCGTGCCCATGTACATCCTCGCCCGGCTCAACCTGAACAACCAGGCGATTTCCGTCGCCGAGAAGTACAAGGACATCGGCCTGAAGCAGGACGCCTCGGTCCTTAAAAACGTGGCCTTGAAGGCGAAGGGCCGGGGAGCCCCGCTGAAGGTCGCGATGACCTTCCCCACCGGCACGCACAACTATTGGATCCGTTACTGGCTGGCCGCGGGCGGCATCGATCCCGACAAGGACGTGACCACCATCGTCATCCCCCCGCCGCAAATGGTGGCCAACATGCGCGTGGGCAACATGGACGCCTTCTGCGTGGGCGAACCATGGAACCAGCAGCTCATCAACCAGAAGATCGGCTATACCGCGATGCAGACCCAGGAGATCTGGAAGGATCATCCCGAGAAGGCCTTCGCGATGCGCAAGGATTGGGTCGACAAGAACCCCGAGGCGGCCAAGGCCATCCTCAAGGCGGTCATGGAAGCGCAAATGTGGTGCGACAAGCCCGAGAACGCCGAGGAACTGGCGAAAATCCTGTCTTCGAAGAACTGGATCAACTGCCAGGTGTCCGACTTGCTGCCGCGCCTTAAGGGCGAGACGGACTATGGCGACGGGCGTGCCAAGAAGAAGGGTGAATTCATGAAGTTCTGGCGCGACCACGCCTCGTTCCCCTACAAGAGCCATGACAAGTGGTTCCTGGCAGAAACGCGCCGCTGGGGCTTCCTGCCGAACGGCGTGGACTACGACAAGGTCGTGAACGCGGTGAACCGCTCCGACCTGTGGCGCGAGGCGGCGAAGGAAATCGGCCAGTCGGGCATGATCCCGAAGTCGGACTCGCGCGGCAAGGAGACGTTTTTCGACGGCGTGGTCTTCGATCCCGAAAACCCCGAAGCCTATCTCGCCAGCCTGAAGATCAAGCGCCTGGACGGCAAGAAGTAAAAATCGAATTCGGCCGGTCCGTCCGGCCGGGAGGAACCCCATGCTGCTCGACGTTAAAACCACATCCGCCCCCGCCGTCGCGGCGCCCGGCGCGTCCCTGAAGACCGACACGGGCCCCGGCGCGGACTTCGATCCCGCGCGCGCCGAGCGCCGCCGGCAGGCCGCCCTGACGGTGGTGATGCCGGCCCTGGCGATCCTGTTCTTCGGGTTCATCTGGGAAGTCTATTCGAAGCGGGCCGGCGTGACCCTCCCGGGTCCGGTGAAGACCATCACGGAATCCTGGAATTACATCGCCCACCCCTTTTTCGACAACGGGTCGAACGACAAGGGCCTGGGCTGGCAGCTGCTGTATTCGCTGCGCCGCGTGGGCGAAGGCTACGCGCTCGCGGCGGTCATCGGGATTCTGCTCGGCATCCTGATCGGCAAGTTCGCGCTGGCCTACAAGGCCCTGGATCCCATCTTCCAGGTGCTGCGCACGATCCCGCCGCTGGCCTGGCTGCCCCTTTCGCTGGCCACGTTCAACGAGGCCAACCCCTCCGCCATCTTCGTCATCTTCATCACCGCCATCTGGCCCATTATCATCAACACCTCCGTGGGCGTCATGCGCATCCCCTCCGATTACCATAACGTGGCCCGCGTCTACCAGATCGGCGGCATGCGCTATTTCTTCACCATCCTCATCCCGGCCGCGGCGCCCTACATCTTCACGGGCCTGCGCATCGCCATCGGCATGGCCTGGCTCGCGATCGTGGCCGCCGAAATGCTGATCGGGGGCGTCGGCATCGGGTTCTTCATCTGGGACTCGTGGAACAGCTCGCGCATGAGCGACATCGTGGTCTCCGTGATCTACGTCGGCCTCGTCGGACTGCTGCTCGACCGCATCATGGCCTCGCTGGCCCGCCTGTTCGGAACCAAACTCGACTAACCGGAGCGTCCCATGGAACTGCAAACCGAAAACCAGACCCTGCTCGCCCGCAACGAGTCGCGCTTCGTCCACATGGAGAACATCCACCAGATGTTCGGGTCGGGCGCGTCGCGCTACTACGCCCTTGAGAACGTGAACCTGCAGATCGCCAAGGGCGAGTTCGTCAGCTTGATCGGCCATTCCGGGTGCGGGAAGTCCACGCTGCTCAACATCGTCGCCGGGCTCACGGCCCCGTCGCACGGCAACGTCTTCGTGGGCGGCCGCGAGGTCACCAAGCCGGGCCTCGACCGCGCCGTGGTGTTCCAGTCCCATTCGCTGCTGCCCTGGCTAAGCGTGCTGGAAAACGTGCGCCTCGCCATCGACAGCAAGTATCCCGACAAAAGCCGCAAGGAGCGCAACGAAGAGGCGATGCGGCTCGTCGAGATGGTGCATCTCACCGCGCACGCGCACAAAAAACCCGGCGAAATCTCGGGCGGCATGAAGCAGCGGGTGGGCATCGCCCGCGCGTTCGCCGCCGATCCCGACGTTTTGCTCCTCGACGAACCCTTCGGGGCCCTGGACGCGCTCACGCGCGGGAGCATGCAGGACGAGCTGACCCAAATCTGGGAGAGCTCCCGCAAGACCGTGATCATGATAACGCACGACGTCGACGAGGCCATCTTCCTCTCGGACCGCATCGTGCTGATGAGCAACGGCCCGCGGGCGACCATCTCCGAGGACGTGGCGGTCGACATTCCCCGCCCGCGCACCCGCGAGGGCATGCTGGAAACGCCCGCCTACGCGGAACTCAGAAAAAAACTGGTGCACACCCTCATCTCAACCGGACACGGCCACAAGGTCGCGGCCTAGGTCCAAGGCCTGCCGCGCCCGCCTTCGATTCCAGAACCTCTAAAAAGCGCGGGCTTCCCGGCCCGCACAGGGAAAGTATTGCCCTTTTTCGAACGCCGGAGACCCGCATGAACAAGTCCGCCATGACCGCCACCATTCTTGCCGCGAAAACCGCCAAGCGCCTTACGTGGGAGTCCATTGCCGCGGCCGCGGGCCTGTCCGAAGTCTACGCCACCTCCGCCTGCCTGGGAGAGAACGCCCTGAGCGCCGAGGAGGCGCGCCGCGTGGGCGAGCTCCTGGGGCTGCCGCTCGAGACCGTCTACGCCCTGACCACTTTCGCCGACAAGGGCGAGGCGAGCCCGACGGTTCCCAAGGAGCCCCTGCAATACCGCTTCCAGGAAATCATTTACGTATACGGCCGCACGATCAAGGAACTCATCGAGGAAAAATTCGGCCCCGGCATCATGAGCGCCATCGACTTCTCGATGGACATCGAAAAAGTCGAGGATCCCAAAGGGGACCGCGTCAAGATCACGATGAACGGAAAGTTCCTCGGTTACAAAAAATGGTGAAGGCCCCGTCGGTCCGCCGCATCCTAACTGTTACCACCCCACCCCACTCACCCTCCCGGAGGTTCTCCATGTCCACATTCACTTTTCGCCTCCCGCTACCGGTCGCGGCGATCGCCTTGCTGGCCTCGCTGGCGGCCGCCACGCCGCCCCCCGAGTCGCCTTACTCCGTCCCGCAGCCCGCGTTCTTCGGCCAGGTGCGGACGCGCACCGAATTCGACAACAAGGCGGTGCTAGATTCCAGCGTCAACAAGTCCATGGCCAGCACCCACCTGCGCGCTCGCCTCGGCTTCCTGGCCACGCCTTCCGAGAAGGTGGAGATCAAGGTCGAGTTCCAGGACGTGCGCTTCTTCGGCAGCGAACCGTCCAGCGCCCCGACCGCCACGGGAGCCACGCCGGTGGGAACCGCCCCGCACACCGCCACCGTCGGCAATTCCAAGGGCGTCGACTTGCTCCAGGGTTACGTCGCGATCCAGGAAGGCCCCGTGAAGCTCGCCATCGGCCGCCAGAAGATGAGCCTGGGCGCCGGCCGCTATCTCTCCACGCTGGAATGGAGCCCGACCTCGCGCGCCTTCGACGGCGGGTCGTTCAACTGGTCCCTGGCCGGCGGCGACCTCACGGGCTTCGGGTTCCTGGTGCGCGATACGCTCACCGCCACCGCGGCGACCTCGACCCTTGCGGTTACCGACGACCGGCTCACGCTCGCGGGCTTGTACTATAACCGCAAGTTCGGCGAGAACATCACGGTCGAGGGCGGCGTCTTCTACGACAAGAGCACCATCCCCAGCACGATGAGCGGAAACGCCTTCCGCCGCTACGACCTCGTCTATATCGACCAGCGCGTGAGCGGACAGATCGGCATCTTCGCCTTTGACGAGGAGTTCATCTACCAGGCCGGAAGCGCCGAGAATGCGGCCGCCACTTCGCTCACGAGCTCGGCCTACCAGGTCGCCCTGCGCGCGGGCGTCGTGCTGCCCAAGATCAAGGCCAACGTGGGCCTGGACCTCATGAGCGGCGACGACGACGCGACCGACGACAAGACCACGCACTACCGCGCCAATTATTACTTCGCCCACGCCTACTACGGATGGATGGATTACTTCACCATCAACCCGGCCTTCGGCGTGATCGACTACCGCGCCGACGTCGACGCCCTGTTGTGGCAGGGGGAAGCGCGGTCGGCGTCCCTCAAGGCCCAGTATCATTACTTCACCCCGCACAGCGCGCCCTCGGGCCTGGATGATCCCTACGGCCAGGAAATCAACGCCGAGATCCACCTCGGCCTGTATCCCCGGTCGAACATCGTGATCGGGGCGGGCGTCTTCATTCCCGGAGACATGGCGTTCGCGCTGACGCCGGCGCGCACCTTGGCAGGCGCGGACACCAAGGCCGGCTATTTCTTCTACTTCATGCCCGTGTTCAACTTCTGATTCGATTTTTTCCGAACACAAAAAAGACCCCGGATCCCGGGGTCTTTTTTGTGGCTGGAGGTCCGGTTACTTGTCGCCGTCGAGGGCTTCGTCGACCTTTTCGCCGGCGTTCTCGGCGTTGCCGTCCTTGTCGAACAGGTCATCCGGGCCGTTCTTGGCTTCGTCCACCGCCTCGTCGACCTTCTCTCCCGCGCTTTCCCCGTTGCCTTTCTTGCCGCAACCATAGGCGGTCGCCAGGGCGATCACGACGCCCAGCAGCAGCATCAAACGGGAAACACCGGGGAGATTATTTGAGTTTTTCATGGATGTTCCTTTCACCTGAAGAGATGGAGCAAGAGGGAAACGACGAAAAGCACCAGGAAGATGAAGAACAGGATTTTCGCGATTCCGGCGAACGCCGCCGCCATTCCCGTGAAGCCGAACAACGCCGCGAGCAGCGATACCACCAGAAAAATGATTGCCCAACCCAACATGTGATCCTCCTTGCCTGGTTATGCTTTCCGTCAAACCAAATACAAAGAAGGGCGCGCCGGCGTACCGGAGTAACACTCTGTTTCGCGCGCGCGGGGAACCGTTAGCTTAAAACGCTTGCGCGAGATCGACGATCCACTGATCGGGAAGGTTTTCCCCGGATTTGCCGAAAAAGCTCCCCGGGCCGGGACGGCCCCAGGCGAAGTCCAGGCGCAGGTTGAAGATGCCGAGAAAGGGATACCGGATGCCGCCGCCGTAGGCGATTCCCTGCCCGTAACCCGAATTGGCGAAGGTTACCGAGAAAGACTCGTTTTCATCGCCCTGCAGGTTCCACACCTTTCCGAAATCCACGAAGGGAACGAACTCCATCGGCTTGAAAAAGCCAATGAACCCGCGCGGGGGGATGACGGGGAAGTCGAAGGGCGTGAGGCGCAACTCTCCCGAGACCAGGAAGTAGGCGGGCTCCAGCGGGTTCTCGTCCAGCGGGCAGGATCCCCGCGCCGGGGCGTCCTGGTCGGGGCAAAGCTGTCGGAAACCGTAGCTGCGCACGCTGCGCGGCCCGCCCAGAAAGAAGCGATCGGCGTTCTGTCCGCCGGTGCCGAAGAAACGTCCCGCGTCGAAGCGCAACGCCGTCTTGAACTGCGGGAGAAACGGGGGATAGTAGTAGTAGGCCGACTGGAACTCCACCCAGTTGTGGCGTTCCTGGAAGATGTCGATTTGTCCCTGTTCATAAATCGAGCCGCCGTTTCCCAGAGTCAAGGCGTAGCGCGTTCCCTTGGCCGGATTCAGCGACTGGTCGAGGAAGGAGAAGAACGCGGTGGTGGTGAAGTTGAGAAGGCCCCCGCTTTCGCGGCTGAGCACGCCGTTGGAATCGGACACGATGGTGTTCTTGTACTCCACCTCCGCGCCACCGACGAGGCGAAGCCAGTAATACAGGTTGCGCGACAGGGTGGCCACGTTCGCGACGCGCAAGTCGCCGCCGAAGAAAGGTTCGTCGGGAAGATTGTCCTGGTACCACGCCACGCTCAAGTCGTCTTCGAAGCGCAGGAGCATGCCCAAAGTCAACGGGGAACCGTAGCCCAGCGAGGCGTTCTGCTTGTTTTGGGCGAACCCGGCGCCCGCGCGCACCTCGTTCAGGGTTCCCGCGATGTTGGAATGCTTGGCCGTGCCCGACACGCCGAAACCATACTGCGTCTCGTAGAACACCGAGGCCGTGGCGCGGCCGGGAACCTTTTCCTCTACGTCGAGGGTCAGCACGCTTCCCGGCCGCCCGTCCGCGTACAGGCTGTCGTCCAGCCGCACGGAGGTGTATTGCCCGGTGGATTGCAGCTTCTCGATCACGGCGTCGTTCTCGTCCGCGCGCACGGTGTCGCCGCGCTTGTAGGGCACCAGGGAACGCAAAAGCTTTCCGCGCGTGAGACCCTCGAGGGAGTCGTTGTTCGTCCGCCGGATGCTCAGCCGCAGCGCGTCGAAAACCACCGGCACGCCGCGCGTGACGAGGTAATCGACGTCGGCGACCGCGCCCGAGTCACGCAGCACCACGTTCTCCCGGACGTCCGCGCGCACGAAGCCCGCGTTGCCGTAGAAGCGCGTGAGGTCGCGCATGTCTCGGGTCAGGTGCTCCTCGCGGTATCCGCGGCCCTGGCGCGCGGAGAGGGTTCCGCCGTCGGGGCTCGTGAGGCGGGCGTTCGCGGAATCCCCGTCGAGGATCACGCGCACCCTTCCGTAGCGATAACGGCGCCCCTCCTGGATCGTCAAGGTGACCACCCATTGCTTGTCGGACGGGTCAGGACGTTCGGTGCGGGCCTTGACCTCGACCTCGAAAAATCCATGCTCCAGATAATACTGTTCCAACTCGTAGCCCGCGTCCTCGGCCCAGAAGGAGACTTCGTCGTTGTTCAGTTTGCCGGGCTCCTCCGGCAGGATCTCGCGCAGCTCGTAGGGGCTGAAGGCCTTCTCGCCCTCCAGGTTCAGGTTGATTCCGTCGGCGGCGGCGAGGCCCGCGAGAATAAAAATATGAAACAGGAAATATGCGCCGAAGGCATGAGTCCGCGGAGCGGACGAATCAATATGAGAGAAGCCCAAGCACGGTCCCTTTCTCATTTCGGCTCTCCCGTGGTTTGCGCGGGCTTCACCATCGGGGGCTGCGCGACATCTTCCCGCTTGCGCGGCTTGCTCCACCAGTTCCCCCAGAAGAAATAGGTGTAGTTCAGGCCGATCTTCTTTTCGATCTCGTCCTCCTCCTCCTGATCGATGCGGGACGCGCGGGTTTGCAGCGAGGCGACGAGGCGCAGATTCTGGTCCAGCCGGCGCTTCCAGGCCGGACTGCGGACGTATTCCACGTAGGGCCGCCATTCCAGCGCCCCCATGTATTCCCACGGGTTGGAAAGATCCTCGGAGGCGGTGTGATAGCCGGCCTGAATCTTGAGGCGCGTGCGCAGGTATTCCTTGCTGGTCAGTCCCAGCGCGAGCGCCTCCCCCAGGGTGTCTCCCGCCGGGTCCTCCTCGCTTGAAAGCGACCCCAGTCCCGACACCTCCGCCGCCTCGATCCAGTTGCGCGAGTAGCGTCCGATAACGCCGGAAAGGCTCCTGTTGATGGTGGGCTCCAGCAGGGACAGCGCCTTGCCGCCGTAATTCCCCCCTTCCCCCGTCGTGAGCGAGGCGTCATAGCAGCCGCGCTGCACGGAATACAGGATCGCCGCCACGCTCGCGCCCGCCCCGAAGGATCCGCCGCAATCGCTGTCATAGGAGAACTGCATCTCGCTCAGTTCCCCTTCCAGCCGCGTGATCACGATACAGGAATCGACTTCGGGGTCGTTGCGCTGCCTGCAGTTGCCCGCCAGCACCTTGCGCGCCTCCATGTTGACGCGGCCCTCTTCCATCGGGTCGTTCAGCCATTTGACCTCGAAACGCTGGACGTCGTAGGCCTGCTTGTCGAGCCCCAGGCCCCCGTTCAGCGCGTTGATGCGCCCGTTGAAAAGCGTATAGGGGTGCACCCCGCGCACCGAGAGGTTTCCCACCCAGGTCAGGCGCAGGATGTCGGAGTCGATGTAGTTGTTGTTTCCCAGGGTCTGCACCTTCACGTTCAGACGCAGCGCGGGTCCGGAGCGGCGCTTTTTGCGTTCCTTGCGGAAGACCTTTTGCAGGTCGGCGAAGGTCTTCATCCGATAGCGCAGCAGGGATTCGCTGAGGTTTCCCGAAAGGGTCAAAGTGGCGGAGGAGCGCTCGCGCCGCTGGCGCGCGGAGCCCCCCGCCGCCGGGCCCTTGGCTTCGTCGTACGCGAAGCGCACCGAGGTCAGCGTCCCGCGCGCATACACGGGCGCGTCGACGTACAGAAAGGAGGCGCTGGAGAAGCTCCCCTCGACGCGCATTCCCAGCGCGTCGCGCGAGAAGTCGAAGTTGAGGTCCCGCAAGTCCGCCTTGTAGTCGTCGGCCCATTGCGCGGCGAACCGTTCGCCCTCCACGTGGGCCTTCACCGACCCCTTGGCCAGGTTATACTCCAGGCTTCCCGCGACCGATTGGCCCTGCTCGTTCTTGACGGCGAACCGCGGCACGCGGAACACGCCGCCCCGCAGGACGGGATCCAGGGAGAAGGTCTGACGCGCCAGCCCGGGAAGCACGTAGACGCCCTCGAAGGCGCGCGTGGTCATCGTGGCGCGGTTGACCGGGTCCACGACGGGAACGTCGAAATCCATCCCGATCCGGAGCCTTTCCAGCGCCCCGGATTTCTCCGGCAGCGCGGCGCTGCCTTCGGCGTCGAGGGTTCCCTTCAGCGACTGGAACCGCCGCGTGGAGGCGTCCAGCCGGACGCGCAGCGAGTCGCCCGCCACGAGATCCGCGCGCAGGTGCTGTTCCTCGCGCAGCAGCGCGGAGAGGGCCAGGCGCAGGCGTGCGTTCAGGGGCTTCACCGACTCCGAGGTCGTGCGCGCCACCACGAACAAGGTGTCCCCGTTTCCCTGGAGTTCCAGTTCTTTCAGGACCACGTCGCCGATGGCGTCGCGCGGCGTGATGGAGGCGAACGTCAGTTTCCCCTCGAATCCCGACTTGTCCCCGTAGGACAGCTCGCCGTTGACGGAACCCTTGCTGAGAACGGGCTCCGGCTGGAACAGGGCCAGCACCGCCGCGATGTCGAATCCCGGGGTGCGCACGGACGCGTTCTCGTACTGCGCGGGCTTCACCTCCCAAGCCTGCCAGAATTGCCGCCCGTTCAGGCGCAGGCGCGCGCCCACGTTCAGCTCCGACCCCTTCATCTTGACGCCGGCCTGCTCCAGGTCGAGCAGGCGCGCGTCCCACGAGCCGCGCACGCGCGCTTCGACGTCTTCCTTTTTCCCCGACAGGGCCTTGAAGCGCGCCTGGGCGACCAGATCGGCGCGGCCGGTCTTGCGCGCGGGATTCCAGATGAAGACGCCGTCCAGCACGGGGTTTTCGAGCGGCAGGCTGTCAAGATAGGCGTAGGGCAGCGCGCCTGCGTCGAACAAGGTCGCGCGCGCCTCCATCGTTCCGTCGGGGTCCAGCGCGTAGCGCAGGCTCCCGCGGTCCGGCGCCGAAAGCTCGAAGGCCAGCGCGACGCCCTCGCCGCGCGGCGAGGGCCGTACGGTTCCGGCCAGCGTCCACGCCGTCTTTTTGTCGTACAGGCGGGAAGGCTCGAGGACATACCCGTCGGGACCATAGCGGTGGGAGGAGCGTATCGAGTCGAGCTTGAACCCATAGGCCGTAAGCCGGCGCGCCGCCAGCGTCGCGCGCACTGTCGGCGCCTGCTTCGAGCGCGAGTCGCCGCGGGCCTCGCCCTCGGCGTCGAGGGCCGCGAAAGAAACGTCGTCCCCCGTGAAGATGCGCACCCAGCGTTCCTCGGGCTTTGCGTTCAGCACAAAGGAGGCGTTCCAGGGGCCCGCGGGGTTTTTTCGTCCGGACGCCTCGAGACGGGAGCCATCGCCGGTAAGCAGGTTCACGGCCAGGCGACTCCCGTTCCAATCGGCCTTCTCGATCACAAGGTCCGCCCGGCGCAGCGTGTCCTGCACCATCACCCGGAAGTTGCGCGCGTGCCCCCGCACCGAGAACGCGGTGTACTCCAGGCGGGTCCACAGGGAAAGGGAATCGGCTTCCCGTTCCCGCACGAGCTTGTGGAAGCCCGGCAGCACCCGGGCGTCGGCCTTCAGCGCGACGTCTTCCCCCGCCCGCCCGCGGCTTTTCAAATCCAGGCGCCCGCGACCGTCCTTCCAGTCGGCGTTCAGGGAAAGGCTTTGCGGACTGAGCGTGAAGTCCTCGCTCAGCGCGTAGGCCGCGACCTCGCCGCGCAGAGACAGGTCCAATGCGGATTTTTTCGAAAGCCGCGACGCGACCTTGAGCCGCACGTTGCGCGCGTTCGGGAGGCTGTCCGCGGCGGCGCGGTTTTTAACAAGGGCCCGCGCGTAGGGCCGCGTCTCCGCGACGGCCGCCTCGAGCGCCTGGCGGCCGTGCCACAGGGGGCGCTTCGCCTGCCGCGCGCGCAGGGTCGCGCGATCGGGGCCGCGACGCGCCTCGGCGTTCACCGCCACCGAATCCCGCAGCGACCAATCGACGCCGGCCTTCGCCGCGAAGGCGAGCCCGCCCGTCCAGCGCGAACGCACCGCGCGCACTTGGGCCTCCGCCTCTTGCGCGCCGCGGTTGCGGACCGAGAGCGTGTCGGCCCGCACCAGGATGCCCGAGTCGTCCTCCACCACCAGGCTGCGGAGCTTCACCTTCAGGGCCACGGGAATTTTGAAGTCGGGGAACGCCAGCGAGTCCAGCGGTTTTTTTTCCTTCGGCGCCGTGTCGGGACGGACGCGCAAATACGCCGAGTCCGCGGAGACGGCCGCCGCCGGCATGAAGGTCATCAGCCCCGCGAGGAGGTCGGCGTCGGCGCTCAGTTTCCCGAGGCGCGCGTCCAGCACGGGCGAACGGTACCACACCGAATCGGCCCGCACGCGCAGCGTCCACCACGAGATTTCGGCTCCGTGAACGCGGATGCTGTTTTCCCGGTTTTCGCCGAAGCGGATTTCCTGGCGCAGGGTGCGATGCTCCAGCCACCAGCCGCCCAGCGCCAGCGCGCAAACCAGGAGCGCCCCCAGCGCGGCGAGGATCGCCAGCGCCCAGAGCGCCGCTTTCGGTAGTTTTCGCGCGGGAGGGGCCATGCTTGTTTCCGCTCAATAATGTCCATTAATTTCAGCGGAAACACGCAAAATCCGGTATTCGAAACGATTTGAAAGGTTTAAAAGAAGGAATCGGGGGGCGTCCCTTCCCCTCCTCCTCGAAAGGTTCCCGCGCGGGACGATCGCCTCAGGCGCGCAAGGTCGCGAGGAAGCGTTCCACCGCGGCGGCGAACGCAGCCGGGTCTTCCAAAAAAGGCATGTGGGCGCAGTTCTCCAAAACCTCGATCGGGCAGGCGCCCGGCAGGCGGGCGATGAATTCCCCGACGGCTGCGGGCGGAGCGTAGGAGTCCTCGCGCCCCGCGATGGCGGCGCACGGAGCGGTCACGCGGGGCACGACGGCGTTCAGGTCGGCCTGCAGCAGCACCTCGATTTCCCGCACGTACTCCGGGCCCTTTTGTTCCTCGAACAGCCGTTCGAACAATCCCGTGACCTCCGGCATTTCCGTCAGGGTTCGCCCGGCGAACACCCCGGGAGACACCTTGGGTCCCCAATGGGCGATGCCGTCGCGCGCGATCGCTTCCGCGCGCGCGGTGAGGCGCTCGTGGATATTAGGCCGCGCCTTGGGGAGCCCGCAGGCGAACACGAGAGCGCGGATGTTCTCCGGCCACGTCGCCCATGCCTTGAGCGCCAGGATGGTGCCGAGCGAATGCCCCAGCAAAACGACGGGCTCTCCGACCTTGTCCTTCACCAGGTCGCCGATGTCGGCCACCCAGCTGTCGAGCGTGAACGCGGCGGGGGAGGAGGTACTATGGCCGGAGCCCGGGAGGTCGAGGGCGAGAATGCGATGCCTTTCCCGCAACCGCCTGGAAAATCCCGCAAAAAAATAAGCCCCCCCGCCTATCCCGTGAAGGGCGAGGACGGGAGGGCCTGAAAGGATTTCTCCGGCGGCGTTTCGAGCGCCGCTGTCTTCGACGTGCAGGACACTCCCGCTCCGGGCGGTGAAGGAGTATCCCACGCGAGGCTACTTCTTCTTCGCGGCCTTGGGCGCGGCCTTCTCGGCGAACGCCTCGAACACGAGCTTGTAGAACCAGGGGTGCGACTGCCAGGTCTGGCCGGTGATGACCAGGCCGTCGCGCACCGCCTCCTGCTTCTGGTAGAAGGCGCCGTCGGCGATCACTTCGTGGCGGATGTTCTCGTAGCAGGTGACCTTTTTGCCGCGCAGGAGGCCGGCGGCGGCGGACAGCTGCTGGCCGTGGCAGATCGAAAGATGCCACAGGCCGAGCTTGTAGGCTTCCTGAAGCAGCTGAACGGCCTTCTTGTTGTTGCGCAGGTACTCGGGGGCGCGGCCGCCGATGACGAGCACGGCCATGAACTCCTTGATCTTGATCTTGTCGAAGGAGGCGTCGGCGACCACTTCGTATCCGGGGCGCTCCTTGTAGGTGTCCCAACCGGGCTCGAAGTCGTGGATCACCAGGTGCAGGCGCTTCTTGGACGGGGCGGCGACCACGGGCTCGTAGCCGGCCTCCATGAAGCGGTGCTTCGCGTAAAGGACCTCGTAGGTTTCGCCGCCGTCGCCGGTAATGATCAGGATTTTCTTGCTCAAAGCTTCCTCTCCGGACGCCCACAAGGGAGTCTCATTTTAGGAGAAACAAATTAGGAGGAATTCGCATTCGGGTCAACAGGGGCGCGCGGCCCGCCCCCGCCCGCATCAGCCGGGCCGTCACAGGCGCCGGCACTGGCGCGCGGAGTCCCGCTTGATTTTGCAGCATGCGCGAAGAATACGGAATCCGACTTTCCCGCTATAAAAAACTGGGAGTATTTGGATTATTGAAATCGCCTGCTACCATTTGCCCGAAGCCCCTGAAATCATTGAAATTCCTTTCTTTAAGGGTTAGAATTTGTCCCCTTGTTCGATGGTCGAAGGCCGCCCCGGTTCGCGTCCTCGGCCACCCGTCCCGCCTTGTCCCAGGCCCCATGTTTTCAAATGACGCAGGAGTTTTCATGACCGCCAAGACATCCTTCCCCCCCACCCAGCTTTTCATCGACGGAAAGTGGGTCGACGGTCCGAATAAAGTGACGGTCATGGACAAGTTCACCGGCGAGGTCGCCTGGGAGCTTTCCGGCGCCGGCCCCGAAGAAGTGAACAAGGCCGTCGCGGCGGCCAAGAAGGCCTTCCCGATCATGGCGAAGATGCCGATCCACAAGCGCGCCGAGATCCTCAACAAGACCTCGCAGCTGCTGGCGGAGAACCGCGCCGAGATCGCCAACTGCATCGCCCGCGAGGTCGGCAAGGCCGTGAAGTACGCGGGCTTCGAGGTCGACCGCGCGGTCGACACCTTCCGTCTCGCCGCCGAGGAGGCCGCCCAGATCCACGGCGAGACCATCCCGATGGACGCGGTCAAGTCCGGCGAGGGCCTGTTCGGCTTCTGGCACCGCAAGCCCCTGGGCATCGTCGGCGCCATCACGCCCTTCAACTTCCCGCTGAACCTGGCCGCCCACAAGATCGCCCCCGCGCTCGCGGCCGGCAACACCATCGTGCTGAAGCCCGCCGAGGCCACCTCGCGCACCGGCGCCTGGATCGTGGCGCTGCTCGAAAAGGCCGGCCTGCCGGCCGGCTGCATCAACATGGTGCACGGCAAGGGCTCGGTCCTCGGCGACCTGATCGTCAAGCACCCCGACATCGCCAAGATCACCTTCACGGGCAGCCTCGAAGTGGGCCTCAACATCCTGGCCAACGCCGGCCTCAAGAAGGTCACCCTCGAGCTGGGCAACAGCTCGCCGGTGGTGATCGCCGCCGACGCCGACATGAAGTACGCCGCCGCCAAGGCCGCCATCGGCGCGAACTACTGCTCCGGCCAGGTGTGCATCTCGACGCAGCGCATCTACATCGAGGCCGCCGGCTACGACACCTTCAAGAAGCACTTCCTCGAGGAAGTCGCCAAGCTCAAGGTCGGCGACCCCCTCGATCCCGAAACCGACGTGGGCCCCCTCATCCTCGAGAAGGACGCCATTCGCGTCGAATCCTGGATCAACGAGGCCGTGGAACAGGGCGCGACCTTGCTGGCCGGCGGCACGCGCGTGAAGAACCTGCTCCAGCCCTCGGTGCTCGAGAACACCAAGCCCACCATGAAGGTGATCTCGCAGGAAGTGTTCGGCCCCGCGGTGTCGCTGATCAAGGTCGAGACCTTCGAGGAAGGCCTCAAGCTCGCCGACGACACGCAGTACGGCCTCCAGGCCGCCGTGTTCACCCGCGACATCGAGCGCGTGTTCCAGGCCATTCACGGCCTGAACTTCGGCGGCGTGGTGGTCAACGACTGCCCGCACCTGCGTCCCGACCAGATCCCGTACGGCGGCAACCGCCAGAGCGGCCTCGGCCGCGAGGGCCTGCGCTTCGCCATCGAGGAAATGACGTCCATCCAGACCGTCATGTTCCGCACGGGCCATTCCAGGTAAGCGCGGCGCCAGCCGTCGGACATCGAATTAAAAAAGGCCGGCCCGCGAGGGTCGGCCTTTTTTGTTCCCGGAAGTCCGGGTCACGGGATAAGAATGCGGTGCGATGCGCGCGATCGGGATGTGGTGACCGTGATCACGTACACCGCGTGCGGCGGGATGTCCGCGAAGACCAGGGTCCCCGCACGCGCTCCCCGTCGCGAGGCGATGCGTTTCCCGTCCAGCGCATGGATGTCGACGGTGAAGGGGGTTTCCTCCGCGACCCGCACGTGAATCCGCGAGCCCGAGACCCATGCTTTCAAGGGGTTCCCGGCGCCGACGGGTCCCGCCGGGCGGGTGGACACGACCACCCCGCTCGAATCGACGCCCGCCGCCCACAGGATGGCGTTGTAGAGCTGTCGTCGAAGAAAGGACTTGGCCTCGGGGGTCGTTCCGTTCGTTCCCGTATAGCTCGATGCGGAGTGCCCGAGGGCGGTATAGAAAAACCGGCCCCCTTCTGGAAACTGGCGGAACCAGCTGATCGGGTGATCCCCCATGGCGGCCAATCCCGGAGCACTGAAACTGTCCTCATCGAAACTGACCGTCACCTTGACTCCCGGCCGCGCGCGAATTTCGTCGCCTTCGGGGGCCATTGAAAACCACTCCTCCCAGACGCGCGCGGTGTCGGGAAGTCCCCGGTTCAGGAACCGCAGATCCGGATCGCCCGCGTGACCGGTATCGAGATGCAGCGTCCCGCTACCCCCGGCGCCGCCCCAGTTATCCAGGCGGGCACCTTGGATCGAATCCCAGGCCCCCCAGCTCGCGTCGGCGAGGTTGGTGTGCGTGCTGACGAACCCTTTCCTACGGATGAAGCTTGCCAGTCGGTCGCGCTGGATCGAGTCGGTGATGATGGTGCCGATGGCCGAAAAACTGGAAATCCAGACCACGTCGAGCGTATCCAGCGCGGCGAAGAAAGTTTCCAGTTGGGCAGACGTGGGCACGGGAGTGTTGAAGGGCGGCTGCGTGCGCGCGGAATCAGTGCCGAACAGCGTCGTGTGGAAACCTTCGGCGGGTACGATCAGGTTCGGGCCCAGATTCGCGGAATCCGGTTGGGCGAGAACGCTTACCATCGCCGAAGCGGCAGTGTTCATCGACGAATGCCAATAGCGTCCCACGTAAGGTTGTCTCGCGGAGCCGTTCAAAATCCCCACGCGGATCGGCGCGGCCATGGACAAAGACGACATCCCGACCAGCAGGAGTCCCGAGAGTCCCAAGACGTTGCCTCCGGAATTCATGGCGCCACCAATGCCGATTGCGTTCCGTTGCGGCCCCGGACGCGCACGATCAGCGCGCCCGACCCCGAAGGTTTCTCGATCTCCACGGATCCCGCCGATGACGCCTTCTTTCGGGCGAGCAGTCTTCCGTCGAGAAACCGCAACTCCACCGCGGCGTTTTCTTCCGCGACTTGCACGTGAATCCGCGAGCCCGAGACCCATATTTTCAAGGGGTTCCCGGCGCCGGCGCGCCCCGCCGGACGAACCGACACGACCCCGTTCGAATCCGCCCCGGCGGCCCACAAGATCGCGTTGTATAGTTGGCGGCGAAAGAAGTTGGTTGCGGGAGTCGTTGTGTCGCCGCTGGAATCGAGGACGGCGGCGCCGGTAAAAAGTTGCGCCCTATAGCCGCTGCCCGTGTAAAAGAAGCGCCCGCCTTCGGGGAATTCCCGGTACCAATTGTAAGGATGATCGCTCGCGCTAGTGAAACTGCCGCTCGCGGAATCGAGCCGCATGGTCACCTTCAGGCCGGGACTAGCCCGGAGGGTGGTGGCGCTGCCGTACCGAAGCCATTCATCTCGGAACCGCGCGGTATCCGGCAAGCCTCGATTCAGTAAGCGCCATACAGAATCTTGCTTGGCCATGGAGTCACGACGAATCGTCGCCACGCAAATGCACATCCAGCCCGCAAAACGGGTTCCATGCATGGAATCCCACGCGCCCCAACTCTGGGTTCGGTCGATGGACCACGCAAGGCTTACGACGCCACGCGTTTTGAAAAAGCGCTCCAGTTTTTCACGTTGCTGCGGCTGGTCGAAAATGACCCCGAAATTGGAATTCGAAGGGAGAACGATGACATCGAGGGAGTCCAAGGCACTCAGAAAGGCGGTCTTTTGCTCCAATGACGGCTGGGTGTTTGCCCCCGGGGTGTCCACCACGCCGAAAATACGGGCCACGAATTCGTCCGGAGGCGTAATGAGGTTCGGTCCCAGGTTCGCCATGACCGGATTTGCCAGCATGGAATCGATAGCCTTGGCGGCGACATGGGTGCTGGAGGTCCAGCGCCAACCCGTTCCCTTGAAAACCCCCACGCGGATCGGCGCGGCCGCGGAAACAGAAATCGCCCCGATGAGCAACATTCCGCACAGGTTCCGGATCGACCGGTTCCTGTTCGTTTTTTGCGCCGCGTTAGTTAAAAAAGACATGCAGGACATATACTGAATTTATGCCCGAATCACAAATTTTACAATTGGAAATGAATGGCGGAATGCGGTATTGGGCGTTCCAGAACGAGGCGGCCCGGGGTGCGCGACGCCGGTCCGGCGGTATTTTCGGGGCATTTTCCGGCTTTTTACAGGGTTTCCGGGGCTGCCGGATTTTATCTTGTTTGACGCTCCGAAAGGTTTCCATGAAAAGCTTCATCCCGCTTCTGTTCCTGCTCTCCAGCACGCTTCTTTCCCAGGACATGGAAGAAGGCCACGCGGAGGGCGAGAAGTTCTTCCACAGCGCCGGCATCGCCGTGCGCCTCGTGGGCCCGGACTCGGTGCTGGTCACGTTCGGGGCCCGCTCCGAGGATCTTCAAAACACCGTGCACGTCTTTCCCTACGAGGAGGACACCGCCCCCGGCTCGGATACCGCGACCTTCCGGCTTTTCGAACGCAAGCTGGAGTTTTACCTGCAGGAGCGCATTCCCGTGCAGGTGGACGGCAGGGGCGTGTACCTGCGGGTCGTGCAATGGAAACCCAAGGGCAAGGGACGCGAGGACCGGCTTGACATGAAAAGCTTGTGGGTGGACGACCTTTTCATCACCTTGGGAGGCAAGATCCCCCGCAAGAGGAAACATCTCGACGTCACCGCGAACGTCTGGGTCGAGCGCAAGGACGCGAAGGACACCGAAATCCAGGTTTCGCTGTTCCAGGATCGCACCTTGCTCCGCCGTCTCTGGACGAAGCGGGAAAAGAAGGTGCGCTTTCCGGTGTCACCGGATTCCCTGAAGGCGATGCGGAGGAATCCCCCTCCCCGGTTGATGCCTCCTCCCGCCGGGCTCCCCGAAGGCGGCGCCGGGGATCACTCCGGCCACAATCACTGACAGGTTAAGGGACGGTCACCAGGCGCCGCGAGCGGCCTTCGGGGGTCGCCACCGCCACGACGTACACGCCGG
>JAJNBB010000077.1 GCA_021155885.1 Fibrobacteria bacterium
CTTTCGTTCTGGGCCGCCGCCAGGAACCGGAAGGCGCATAGGAAGGCGCAGCGCAGCCTGAAGGAATCGCATGAACTGTTCAAGGCCGTCCTCGACGGTACGGACTATGCGATTTTCGCATCGGATGCCAAGGGCATTTCCACCGTTTTCAACCGGGGCGCCGAGCGCATGTTGGGCTACAAGGCTGAAGAGGAAATCGGTACTCCGGTCGCCATGGTCGCCGGCAAGCTGAGGATCCCGGAGGAAATTGCGGAGCGCTCCCAAAAATTCCTGAAACAGTATGGCCATCCGCCCGTGGGCGGTCAACTGTTCCAGCTTCCCCTCGATAGCGACGGGCCTTACGGCATGGAATGGACTTACGTCCGCAAGGACGGGAGCCGCTTGAGCGTGGCCGTGAGCGTTTCCATGATGGAGAACGGGGGAACGGTGGCCATCGCCCGGGACATCACCCATATCAAGGCGCTGGAGCGCATGAAGAACGAGTTCATCTCCACCGTGAGCCACGAACTGCGCACCCCGCTGACGTCGATTCGCGGGGCCTTGGGCCTGGTTGCGGGCGGGGCCACGGGCGCGCTGCCGGAAAAGGCCGCGGAGCTGGTCTCGATCGCTTATCGCAACAGCGAGCGTCTGGTGCGCATCATCAACGACATACTCGATGTGGAAAAACTGGAATTCGGCCAGATGTCCCTGCATATGGCCCCCGTAAACGTCGTGGAGTTTCTGAGGCAGGCGGTGGAAATCAACGCGGCTTACGGCGAGAAGCATGGCGTTCGCTTTGTGCTGCGCGATGTTCCCGAGACCGCCAGCGTTTCCGCCGACCCGGACCGGCTGATGCAAATCCTGGCCAACCTGCTTTCCAACGCCGCCAAATTCTCCCCGCGGGATGCGGAGGTATGGGTGGGGGCGGAAATCCGCGGGGATCAGGTTCGCGTTTCCGTCCGGGATTTCGGTTCCGGCATTCCGGACGAATTCCGGTCCCGGATATTCGAAAAGTTCGCCCAGGCCGACACCGCCGATTCCCGCCACCTGGTGGGCACGGGGCTGGGGCTGAACATCAGCAGGAGCCTGGTCGAGGCCATGGCGGGCAAGATCGGGTTCGATACCGAAGCGGGCCGGGGGACGGAGTTCTTTTTCGAACTGCCGCGCCTTGATGTGGAGATGGAGACCGCGGCTCCGGAGATGCTTGCGCAAGCGGAAGTGCGGGCGCGCATCCTTATCTGCGAGGATGATCCGGATGTGGCCGCCCTTCTGAAGATTCTGCTGGAGCGGGCCGGTTATGCTCCGGACACCGTGCAGTCGCTACAGCAAACCCGCTCTCTCCTCCGGGAAAATACCTATGCGGCGCTGACGCTGGATTTAAGGCTGCGGGATGGGGACGGCCTGAAATTTCTTCAAGAGCTGCGCGCCGACCCCCGATGGGAATCCCTGCCGGTCATCGTGGTCTCGGCCAAGGCCGATGAGGCGCGCCAGAAACTGCACGGCGATGCCATCGGGGTGGTCGACTGGATCGTCAAGCCCATCGACGAAGTCGCGCTGGTGCGGTCGTTGCGGCACATGCTCGCGGGAAGGCATGAACCGCGGATCCTCCACGTCGAGGACGATGCGGACCTTAGCCGCATCCTCGGCCGTGCGCTTGAAGGGAAGGTGGAATGGGTCGGCGCTCCCACGTTGCGAGAGGCGAAAAAGCGGCTCGCCGAAGAAGACTTCGATTTGGTGGTTCTGGACCTGGGGCTTCCCGACGGATCGGGATTCGAATTGCTGGAAAGCCTGAAGCAGCGTCCGGGGGCCCCCATTCCCGTCCTGATCTTGTCGGCCGAGGAAACGAACGAAAGCATGCGCCAGAAGGTCGCGGGAACCTTGGTCAAGTCCCGGATATCGGAAGAATCCATCGTGCAAACGATCCTTGGCCTGGTTCGACGTCCGGCTTATTCCAGGCCTGTCGGCAGCCGGACCGGGATCCATCGATCCTAAATGAAGCGCGGCTCCGTCCGAGACAGGGCATTCCGAAGTTATTCTTAAACCCGGATCCGCTCCAGACGGGAGGGGCCCCCGGAGGAGAGATGGACAAGGGCCGTAACTTGGTGCGCGTGATGTCGGTCGTGGGCATCCTGCTCGTGTCGCTGGTGATCGGGAACGCCCTGTTTTACCGCCAGGAGGTGGTGCAGGATTCCCGCGAACTCGTGCGTCACACGCATCAGGTCAAGCACACGATCTCGGAGGTGGCCAGCCGCGTCCGCGACCTCGAACTGGGTCAGCGGGGGTATCTTCTTACCCATGATTCCGATTTCCTCGAACCTTACCGGATCGCGGTGGGCGGTTCCGACGACACGGCGGCCTCCCGGTCCCGTTCCCTCCTCGAGGACCTCGACATCCTCGATACCTTGGTGGCGGCGAACCCCCGCCAGACGGAAAACCTCCGGCGGCTTCGCGACCTGGTCGCCGCCAAGCTCCGCTTCACCGATTCGACGGTGCGTCTTATCGAGGCCAAGCAGGACGAGGCGGCCATCCGTGCGATCCGGTCCGGGCGGGGCAAGCGCCTCATGGACGGCATCCGCGGCGCGATCGATGACATGGTGCGCGAGGAAGACAGTCTCCTGGTGCAGCGCCGCCGCCTCGAGGAGGCCGAGCTCTACGAGAACGGCCTCCTGCTTTATGGCACGGTTTCGTTCCTGTACCTGGTGGGCCTGCTGGCCCTGTGGCTGGCCTCGCGCAACAACGCGAAGCGTCGCCGGGCCGAGCAGGCCCTGGAGGAATCGCACCAATTGCTGTCGGCGGTGGTCAATGGAACCGACTATGCCATCCTTGCCGGCGACGCCCAGGGAACGTTGCGGTTGTTCAGCCGCGGCGCGGAGCGCATGCTGGGCTACAAGGCCGAGGAGGAAGTCGGCCTGCCCATCCGCGAAGCGGCCCGCAAGGTCATGGTCCCCGAGGAACTGGCCACGCGCGCGCGCAAGCTAGAAGAGGAATACGGCAGGCCTCCCAGGGGCCTGGAGATCTTCACGCTTCCGCTCCAAAGCGACGGTCCCTACGGGCAGGAGTGGACCTACGTCCGCAAGGACGGCACGCGCCTCTCGGTGGCCCAGAGCGTATTCATGCTGGAGGACGGGGGATCGGTCGCCATCGTGCGGGACATCACCCGGATCAAGTCTCTGGAACGCGATCTCCTGGAGTCGAGCGCGCGGCTTCAGGCCGTGGTCGACGGCATCGATTACGCCATTTTCGCCTCGGACGAAAAGGGCATCCTGCGGCTGATCAACAAGGGCACCGACCGGATTCTCGGGTACACCGTGAGCGACATGGTGGGCCGCCCCGTGATCGAATTGGCCGCGCGCTTCGCGGATCCCCTGGAATTGCGCGCGCGGGCGTCGCGGCTGGCGAAGCACTATGGGCGCCAGGTGACCGAAATGGAAATCATCAGCCTGCCGCTTCCCGACGACGGGCCGTTCGGCCAGGAGTGGACGCACAAACGCCCCGAAGGCAGCCCCATGACGCTGGCGTTCTCGGTCTACACGCTGCAAGACCCCGAGGGCCGATTCTCCGGGGTCGTCGCGCTGGCCCGCGACATCACCCAGATCAAGGCGCTGGAGCACATGAAGAGCGAATTCATCTCCACCGTCAGCCATGAACTGCGCACGCCCCTTACCTCGATCCGAGGAGCGCTCGGGTTGGTCACGGGCGGCGCGGTCGGCACCCTGCCGGAAAAGGCCGCCGAACTGGTCTCGATCGCCTATCGCAACAGCGAGCGGCTCGTGCGCATCATCAACGACATCCTCGACATCGAAAAAATCGAGTCCGGCAAGCTGTCGATGACCCTCGCGCCGGTGGACGCCGCCTCGTTCATGCGCCAGGCCGTCGAGACCCATGCCGCCTACGGCGAAAAGTACGGAGTCCGCTTCGTGCTTGAAGAGCCGGTCCCCGACTTGCGGGTGGTGGCCGACGGCGACCGCCTCATGCAGATCCTGGCCAACCTGATGTCGAACGCCGCGAAGTTCTCCCCGGCGGGCTCCGAGGTGCGGCTGAGCGTCGAAAGGCTGCCTGGCAAGGCGCGGTTCAGCGTGCGGGACTTCGGGACGGGAATTCCCGAGGCGTTCCGGTCGCGCGTCTTCGAGAAGTTCGCGCAGGCCGAGAACACGGACACGCGCCGCTTCGACGGCACGGGGCTGGGACTGAGCATCACCCGCCGCCTGGTCGAGGCGATGCACGGGGTCATCTCCTTCGAGAGCAAGGAAGGCAAGGGGACGACCTTCACCTTCGACCTGCCGCTCGTCCGCGAGGCTTCGGGCGCGCCTGCCTCGCGTGCGGGCGCCGGGCGCATTCTCGTGTGCGAGGACGACCGCGACGTGGCGGCCCTGCTCAAGATCATGCTGGAGCGGGCCGGCTTCGCGGTCGACGAGGCCTATACGCTCAACGAGGTCCGCGCGCTGCTGTCCGGGACGAACGAGTACGTCGCCCTTACCCTGGATCTCATGCTTCCCGACGGAAGCGGGGTCGAGTTCCTGCGTGAACTGCGCGCGGACCCGCGCCGGGTGGACCTGCCCGTGGTCGTGGTCTCGGCGCGCGCCGATCAGGGCCGGCTGGAGCTCAACGGGGACGTCGTCGGCATAATCGACTGGATGGTCAAGCCCATCGACGAGGGAAAGCTGGTCCGCTCCCTGAGGAACGCGGTCGCGGGGGCGCCCGGGACGAAACCTCGTATCTTGCACGTCGAGGATGATGCCGACCTCAGCCTCATCCTCGGCAAATCGCTGAGGGACAGCGTGGAATGGGTCGGCGCGACCTCGGTACAGGAGGCGGAGAAACTGCTCGCCGCCCAGCGGTTCGACCTCATGGTCCTGGACCTCGAACTTCCCGACGGGTCCGGGCTGCAACTGCTGGAGCATCTCCACGAGATCGGGAGCCGTCCCGTTCCCGTGCTGATTCTTTCGGCCAGCGAGGCGGGCGAAGATGTGCGCCACCGCGTGGAAGCCGCCCTCGTCAAGTCCCGCATGTCGGAGGAACGCATCGTGGAGACCATACTCAGCCTGATCCGGCGCCAAAGCGGCGCCGGAGATCCCATTCACCCGGAGAAAACTTAAAATGAACGCCTCCCTTCAACACGTCCTTTGCATCGATGACGAGGAGGACATCCTGCAGGTCGCCAAGCTTTCGCTGGAAATGGTGGGCGGCCTGCGGGTATCGCTCTGCCACGGCAGCAAGGAGGCCGTGGAAGAGGCCGTCCGTCTTCGCCCCGACCTCATCCTCCTGGACGTCATGATGCCCGAGCGCGACGGACCGGCCACCCTCGAGGCGCTGCGCGCCGAGCCCGCCAGCGCGGGAATTCCCGTGGTCTTCATGACGGCCAAAGTGCAACCCGCGGAGGTGGCCCATTACCTCGCGCTGGGAGCGGTGGGCGTCGTCTCCAAGCCCTTCGATCCCATGGGCCTTTCCGACACCCTCAAGTCTCTATGGGCCCGCCATGTCACTTGATACAGGCGACCTCCTGAAGCCGCTGCGCGGGATGTATCTGGCCCAGCTTCGCGAACGGGTGGAGTCGGTGGCCTCGTTCATCGAGCAATGCCGCGCCGGCGCGGCCCAGGACAACGAGAAGCAGGTCATGAAGGCGCTGGCGCACAAGCTCGCGGGCTCGGGGACCACCTACGGTTTTCCGCTCATCACCCAGACGGCGCGCGCGCTCGAGGAGGCGCTGGACGATGCCTCCACTCCGGATTCCCGGCTCCTCGCGCTGGCCGAGTCGCTGCAGCACGTCTGCGACCAGGTGCTGCTCTCGGTGGAACGCGGCGCGGAAGGCAGCCTCACCGGGATCCAGCCGGCCCAGGAGGACACGCGCCCGGTGCTGCTTAGCGTCGACGACGACCCGGTGGTGCGCGATACGATCGCGGCGGTGTTCCAGCGCGATTTCAACGTGGTCTCCGCCCACGAGGGGGCCGCGGCCCTGGAGCTCGCCCGCAAGCACAAGCCCCACCTGGTGCTGCTGGATGAAAACATGCCGGGCCTGTCCGGGACCGAGGTGCTTCAGGCGCTGCGCGCCGACGAAGGCCTGCGCGGTATCCCGGTGATCATGCTGACGGCGCAGTCGCACGCGCGGGACGTGGCGCGCGCGGTCGCGGCCGGCGCGGTCGACTACCTGGTCAAGCCGTTCGACCCGGGGCAATTGGCGGACAAGGTCCGCGAGCTGATGCACCGTTCGGGCAAAAGCGTGCTGATCGCGGACGACGACGCCGCCATCCGCGACTTGCTCGCCTACAAGTTCCGGCTCGCGGGCCTGCGGGTGCTGACCGCGGCGGACGGGGAAGAGGCCCTGCGCCAAGCGCAACTGCACCGTCCCGACCTGGCGATCCTGGACCGGATGATGCCGGGCCTCGACGGGGTGACGGTGCTGCAACAGTTGCGCGCTTCCCCGGAAACCCGGAGGATTCCGGTCATCTTCCTGACGGCGATGCGGCAGGAGCGCGATATCCTCGAAGGGTTCCGCCTCGGCGTGGCCGATTACGTCATCAAGCCTTTCCTGCCCGAAGAAGTGCTGGCCCGCGGCATGCGCCTGCTGGGCCTGGGCGCGACCGCCTAGTGAGACCGATTCCGGCTTTTCTCATCCTGGGGGCTGCCCTGTCAGCGGGGGCGGTTTTGTCCGCCACGCCGGCCGAAGACCGAATGGCCGCGGCGCGCCGCGAGGCCGAGGCGACCCGGTTCCCCGACGCCCTCCGCCAGCTCGACACCTTGCTGGCCGCCGAGCCGCGCCATTTCCAGGCCCGTCTATATCAGGCGCGCATCCACTCCTGGCAGGGACGCTACGGGACCGCCCATCGGGAATTTTCCGCCCTGGCGGCGGAGCGGCCGGGCGATGGCGATGTCGCATTGGCCCAAGCCTACCTGCTTTACTATCAAACCCGCCTGGACGAAGCCTGGACGGCCTTCCAGACCCTTTCCGCGACATACCCGGGGAATGCCGACGCCCGCGAGGGTCTGGAACGCGTGCGCCGCGCGCGGGCCCTGTCGGGCCGGCCGTGGCGCCTGGACGCCGGGGGGGAATACAGTTTCTTCACCGGCCGGGACCAGCCGGCGTGGGGCCAAGCCTTCGTGCAGGTGGGCCGGTCCGTGAACGAGGCGGGCACCATGCCTTATCTGCGCCTGGAATATTGGCGTCAGTTCGAGCGCACCGACGCGGCGGTCGAGGCGGGTATTTACCACCGGTTCTCCGATAAATTCAACGCGGGCCTTGCCGCGGCCTGGAATCCCGCCGCGGACTTCAAACCCAATTGGAGGGTGACGGGGGATGCCGGGCTTCGTTTGTACGGGCCCACGGGGCCCGGCTGGGGCGCGTGGCTGCTGGCCGGCGCTTGGTACGACGTCTACGCGGCTACCGACATTTTGCGCACGAGTCCCGGGTTGCGCGTGGAGTGGGGACCTTTCTGGGCCGTGACCGGCCGTCTCGCGCGCATCGATGAGAAGGGGGAAGACCCCTTATACGGGTGGAGCACGCGCCTGGACGGCCCGCTACCCGCCGGCCTGCGCTTCTACGGAGGCTATGGCGACGCGCCCGAAACGGTGGCCGCGACCACCGTCGCCACCCGCACCGTGTTCGCCGGCGTTTTCATTCCCGTGGGCTCGTCCCGGACCCTGACGTTCGGTTTCACGCGCGAC
>JAJNBB010000100.1 GCA_021155885.1 Fibrobacteria bacterium
ACGTTTTATACCCTTAAAAACGCAGTGCCGGGGGCCAAACAGGCGAATTCAAAACGTGCGCGCGGGGACAAATTATCCCCGATAAATTAGGGACAAATCCGGGGGTATTACAATCGGACGGGCGCTAGTTCTTGTACGTGTTCCCCGCCGCCACTTCGGTGCTCTCTCCGCCATTCAACTCCGCCAGCACCCCGTAGTCGCGTTCCACCGAATCGATTCCGTCGAAGTAGGCGAACAGGTGGCCCCGGAATTCCTCGACGCTCTGCGAGCGCAGCAGGGAGAGCCGCGCGAGCGAACCGCCGGGCAAGCCCTTGAGGACGCGCGCGGCCATTTGCTTGAGTTTCCCCAGCACGCGCAGATCCAGGTCCATTTGCTCGCGCAGCAGTTCTTCGTATTCGCGGAACACCCAGAGATAGTCGTCCTTGCCGGGTTCCTTCCACATCCTGCCCTCGTAGAGGTCCGCGATCTGCGCGAAGATCCAGGGGTTGTGCATCGCGCCGCGCCCCACCGCCACCCCGTCGACGCCGTAGGTCTCCAGGCGATGGAGGACGTCGGCGGGCCGCACGATGTCGCCGTTGCCGATCACGGGTAGGCCCGACGGCGCGCGACGCTTGGCCTCGGCGATAAGGTCCCAGTTCGCCAGGCCCTTGTAGCCCTGCGCGCGCGTGCGGCCGTGGATGACGAACGCGGCCGCGCCTTCCGCCTCGGCGATCTTCAGCGTCTCGAACAAGGTGATCAGATCATCGTTCCAGCCCACGCGCACCTTGATCGTGACGGGGATGTCCACCGAACGCTTCACGGTGCGCAGGATGTTCGCGAGGTTCGGCAAGTCCTTGAGCAGGCCGGAGCCGCCGCCCTTGCCCACGACCTTCGGGGCCGGGCAGCCGCAGTTGATCTCGATGAAGTCGCACCCGGTGGCCGCGGCGATCTTCGCGCCCTGCCCCATGCGTTCGGGATCGGCGCCGAAGATCTGGATCGAGAACGGGCGCTCTTCCTCGGTGAAGGCCATCTCGCGCACGGCCTTGGGGTTCTCGCGCGAGCCGGGCTGGGCCAGCACCTGCACCGACACGAATTCGGAGACCAGCAGGCCCGTGCGCCCGCCGGCGAGGCGGGACACGAGGCGGCGGAAGCAGATGTCGGTGACGCCCGACATGGGGGCAAGATAGGCGTTCGGCCAGATGCGCCGGTCGGCGATGCGGAAATCCTGTTGAACGCGGGAGGCGCGGGCGATCAATTCGGTGGGATCATTTTGCAGGGGCGAAAAATTTTTCGCCCCTGCAACGCCCGCGCCATCGCCCGCGTCATTCATCAAACGTATAACGGAAACCGCTGGCACAGTTCCTGGACCTGGCCGTGGATCTTCGCCAGCTTGGCCTCGTCGCCCGACGCCATGATCGCGTCGTCGATGAAACCGCCGATGAGCTTGGCCTCGGCTTCGCCCATGCCGCGCGTGGTCAGCGACGGCGTGCCCAGGCGGATGCCGGAGGGGTCGAGCGCCTTGCGCGTGTCGAAGGGGATCGTGGAGCGCGAGCACGAGATGCCCACCTTCTCCAGGGCGATCTCCGCGGCCTTGCCGGCGAGATCCTTGGAGCGCAGGTCCACCACCATCAGGTGGTTGTCGGTGCCGTCGGTGAGGATGCGGTAGCCGCGGCCCATCAGTTCGCCGGCGAGGGCCTGCGCGTTCTTGATGACCTGTTTCGCGTAGGCCTGGAACTCGGGCTTCAGGGCTTCCTTGAAGCACACGGCCTTGGCGGCGTTGATATGGTCGTGCGGGCCGCCCTGGATGCCGGGGAACACCGTGCGGTCGAGATCCTTCTGAAAGGCGGCCTTCGACATGATGATGGCGCCGCGCGGGCCGCGCAAGGTCTTGTGGGTCGTGGTCGTGACGATGTCGAAGACCGGCACGGGGTTCTCGAGCTGCTTGCCGGCGATGAGGCCCGCGATATGGGCGATGTCGGCGAAAGTCACCGCGCCCACTTCGTCGGCGATGCTCTTGAAGGCCTTCCAGTCGATGTCGCGCGAATAGGCCGAGAAGCCCGCGATGATCATGCGGGGCTTTTCGCGCAGGGCGATCTCGCGCACCTTGTTCATGTCGATGCGGCAGGTCTTCTCGTCCACCTCGTATTGCGCGAAGTTGTAGTTCAGGCCCGAGAAGTTCACCGGGTGGCCGTGCGACAGGTGGCCGCCGTGGTCGAGCTTGAGGCCACAGCGGCTGCACGTTCACGTGCTCCGCGCCGAACAGCTCCTTCGCGCGGTCGATCGCGAGGGTCTCCATGTGGTCGACGACTTCGTTGCCGCCGTAGTAGCGCTTGCCCGCGTAGCCCTCGGAATACTTGTTCGTGAACACCGAGCCCATGGCCTCGAGCACCGCCTTGCTGACGCTGTTCTCGGAGGCGATCAGCTCGATCTCGTGCTCCTGGCGCGCGGCTTCCTGGTCGATCAATTTCGCGATCTCGGAGTCGACTTGGGAGAGCGGCTGGACGAACGGGCTGTTGGGGGCTTTGGCGGTCATTGGAATCCTCGCTTGGGGAGGCCCAAATTTAGCAGTTTCGGCCCTATTTTGGACCGCTCAAACAACGTTTTTTGGGGGTTTTTCGCTGAAATCAGCGGTTCCTCGGATGAAAACTCCGGTGCACCTCGCGCAGGT
>JAJNBB010000027.1 GCA_021155885.1 Fibrobacteria bacterium
TCTTTGTTGGACAAAAGTCCAAAAAGCCCAAGGCCTACTCGCCTTCTCCTTACTCTCTTCTACTGTCAAGGGGCCGGCTACCGCTGGGGTGAGCCGCCGTTTTCTTCAAACGGGAGAGCAAACGTAACTACTCCTAAAGCCCCCGTCAATGGTTTTTTCCATGAAAATTTCAAAAAAGGGAAAAATTTCGGCGTGAGGGGCTTTTAAAGCGGCGCGGAAGAGTCCGCGTCTTTATTGGGGCTGGGGCGCGGTCCACTTACCGATCAAATCGGCCGCCGCCTCCACCCACACGTCCTCTCCATTCAGGGCCGGAATGAGCTCCAAAGCTTCACCGCCGGCTTCCATAAACGTTTCCGCCCCGCGGATCGTCATCTCCTCGAGCGTTTCGAGGCAATCCGCGACGAAGGAGGGAGAGAAAACCGCCAGGCGCTTCACGCCCTTTTGGCCCAGTTCGGTTAAAACATGGTCGGTATAAGGCTTGATCCAGGGAGTGCGGCCGAGCCGCGACTGAAAGGCGGTCGAATAGGTGCCGGCGGCGAGGCCAAGCGCCCCCGCGACGGCCCGCGTGGTCGCGAAGCAATGCGCCCGATAGCAATAGGCGTTGTCGGGGCCCACGGCCGCGCAGCACGCGTCCCCGGCCGCGAGGCAATGTCCCGCGCGGGATTCGGACTTGCGGATCTGCCGCTCCGGCAGCCCGTGGTAACTGAACAAAACGAAGTCGGGCCTGAAGGCCCGCAGGCGCGGCGCGGCGTTTTCGACCAGCGCCCGCACATAACCGGGGTCGTCGTAGAACGCGGGGATCGTGCGCAGCGTGGGGACGTTCTGTAACGGCGCCAGAAGCCGCAGCGCCTCCTCGACGCTGGAGCCCGTGCTCGCCGAGGCGTATTGCGGGTAAAGCGGAAAAATCACCAGTTCCCGCAGCGGTTCGCGCGTGATTTCCGCGAGGGCGTCTTTCAGCGAAGGGTTGCCGTAGCGCATGGCGAGGACAACGCGGTAGTCGTCGCCGAGCGCGACCGCCAGCTTTTCCGCGAAGGCGCGGCTGTGGGCCATCAGGGGCGATCCGGCGGGCGTCCAGACCTTGGCGTAGGCCGCGGCCGACTTGGCGGGGCGGAACGGCAGGATGACGGCGTTCAGAAGCAGCCAGCGCAGGGGCGCGGGGATGTCGATGACGCGCGGGTCGCTGAGAAACTCCCGCAGGTAAGGGCGGACCGCGGCGGCCGTGGGGGCCTCGGGGCTTCCGAGGTTGATGAGCAGGATTCCGGTTTTCATGATAGGGTCAAAGAATAGGAACTCGCCCGCCGTTTCGTTCGGGGCCGGAGCGAGGTTCTAAATTTGGGGGCGCGGACAAACCCCCGGTCCGCTGGAAAGACAATGTGAAAGCGATTTTCCTGAGCGCTCGAAAAATACCCAAAGCGCCGATCCTGGTCGCCCTGATGGCCGCCGCCTGCTCGCAGGGGCGTATCACCAAGGTTACCCCGGCGACGGAGACCGCCTCCTTCTCGGCCCCGCCCGGCGGCGCCTGGAAACTGGCCGACAGCCTGTGGCGGTCGCGGCGCGACGCGCAAAAGGCGTGGGCTTCCCTGGTCGCGTACCGCCGCGCGGCGGAGCAGCAGCCGCAGGTCGCGCAATTGTGGACGGATTATTCGCACGCGTGCTATTTCCTCGCGACCTACACGGAACAAAACCAACGGTGGAGCAACCCCGAGCGCTCCAAGGGCCTGTACCTGGAGGGAGCGCGCGCGGCGGAGGCGGCGCTGTACCTCCACGCCGAATACCGCCGCAAGCTGTCCGAGGGTGGCGACGAGGCCGCGGCCGCGCGCGCGCTGACCGGGGAGTGGACGGAGCCCGCCTTCTGGCTCGCGGCCAACCGCGGCCGCTGGGCCCTCGGCGAGGGCCGCCGTACGCGCATGGACGGGCGCGATCGCTTCGAGGTGCTCGTGCGCGGCATCGCCGCGCGGGATCCCGCCCTTTACCACGGCGGGCCGGACCGCTTTCTCGGCGTGATGTTCATCGCGGCGCCCGCGCCGCGGGCCGACTCCGCGCGCGCGCATTTTGACCGCGCCCAGGCGGCCGGGCCGCTGTTCTTCGCCAACAGCACGCTGCGGGCCCAATACCTTTCCGTATTCGAAAAGGACAGCGCCTCCTTCCGCGCCCTGCTCGAGGAAGTGCTGCGCATGCCGGCCGACACGCTCCCCGAGGCCGCGGTCGAAAACGCGTTCGAACAGGCGCATGCGCGAGACTTGCTGTCGCGCCAGGCGGAACTGTTCCCGTGAAAGAAACCGGCGGGGCCGGCGACGAGCGCGCGGGACGCTGGACGCGGCGCGAAAGCCGCGTCCTGTACGAGAACCCCTGGATCCGGTTGCGCGAGGACGCGGTCACGCGCCCCGACGGCGGCCCCGGCATCTACGGGGTCGTCGAGTTCGCCAACCTCACCCTCGCGATCGTGGCCCTGAACGCGTCCGGCGAAGTGGTGCTCGTGGGACAACACCGCTACCCCTTGGATTATTACTCGTGGGAAGTTCCGGAGGGCGGCGGCCCCAAGGGTTCCTCTCCCGAGGAGGGAGCCGCGCGCGAGCTCCGGGAAGAGACGGGGCTCGAGGCGGCCCGCTGGGATTACCTGGGCTGCCTGGTGCTTTCGAACGCCGTGACCGATGAGACCGGACACGTGTTCCTGGCGCGCGACCTGACCCAGCATGCGCCGGAACCCGAGCCCACCGAGGTACTGCAAACCCGCTGGCTCCCGCTGGAGGAAGCCTGCCGCGAAGCTCTCGAGGGCCGGATCACCGATTCGATCTCCACGGTGGCGCTGGCGCGCGCGCGTCACTTTCTGGAACTCGAAAAACAGGGCCTTCCGGCCCCCGTCTACCCGCGCCACCCCTGATGGAAAGCATTGGTCCCCGAGGGGGCGAGTTTCCGCAATCCGAAACCCGGCGGGAGGCGTAAATTAAGATCGTGCGCCGCGCCCTTTCCATCGTCTTGTTTCCCGCCATCCTCCTCCTGGCTTCCGGTTCGACCTGGAGCCGCGATGTGCCGCCCGACCGTGCGCTTTCCAGAAGCTTCATGCCTCCGCGCTTCCGGGTGGAGGATCCCGAAGCCCGGGCCCGCATTCGCGCCTGGTTGCACCGGGAAACGCGCGATTCGAATCAATACGTCTTCACCGGAAACACGTTAAGACTGAATGGGGATGGACTCCGCCGCCTGAACGCGGATTCGATGGGCGGCGCGGGGCCCGCGCCGCGCCTCTCCGGGGAAACGCCCCGGCAACGCGCCCGGCGCGCCCTGACCCGCATCGCGGGGCGCGAGATCGAGGAAGATCCGGTTTATGCCGGCGAGGACTATACTCCCGATGACTTCTCCCTGCAGTCGACGCCGCAATGGCCGCTGCGCAACGACGGAACGCTTCCCGGGGCCGTGGCCGGCCTGGACATCGGCATGGCCAAGGTGTGGGAAAGGTTCGACGGCGACGATTCGATCGTCATCGCCGTGCTCGACGCCGGCATCAATTTTTACCACCCCGATCTCCAGGGCAAGTGGTTCGTGAACAAGGCCGAGGCAAACGGCATTCCCGACTTCGATGACGACGGCAACGGTTTCAAGGACGACAGCGCCGGGTGGGACTTCGTGGACGGAGACAACCGTCCGCTGGACTCCCACGGCCACGGCACCCAGCTCAGCGGCGTGATCGCCGCCCGGTTCGACAACGGCGCCGGCATCGCGGGCATGCTGCCGCGCGCGCGCATCCTGCCCGTGCGCGTGCTCAGCACCACGGGCGCGGGGTACTCCAGCGACATCGCGGCGGGCATGCGCTACGCCGCCAAAATGGGCGCGGACGTCATCAACTTCAGCATCGGCATCGGCTCCACGAGCCTCGACACCGTGCTGCGCAACGGATTTTTCGTCGCGCGCGACAGCGGCGTGATCGTCGCCGCCGCCGCCGCCAACGACGCCCGCAACCTGAACCTGCAGCCGCGCGCGCCCGCGACATACAAGCTTCCGAACGTCTACATGGTGGCCGCGCACGGACAGGGAGGCGCGCTCTCGGGTTTTTCCAATTACGGCGACACGGCCGTGGACCTCGCCGCGCCGGGCGAGAACATCGTCACGACCACCATTCCCGAAGCCGTGGAGCTTTTCCGCGAGACCTTCGAGGGAACGGTCCAGAAATGGACCTTCAGCAGCGGCTTCGCGGTGGGAGCGGACACCCTGGAAGGGACGAAAAGCCTGAAGTGGTCCTCGGGAAACACCGCCACGGCGGTGCGCGACTCCGTGGACCTGCGCGGCCGCATCGGCGGGCAGGTGAGCTTCATGATGGAATTCCGGCCCGCGGGAACCGGGCAGAACGCCGATTGGGTTTATGTAGAGGCGTGCGCCGCCGTCTCCTGCGCGCTGACCTCCGCCTGGACCACCTTGGGGATCGTGAACGCGGCGGTGACCGGGGGCACCGTCATCGCCCTGAACGCGGGCGCGATGGACGGCAAGCTGTTCCGGCTGCGCTTCCGCGCCGACTTCGTCGTGACGGGAACGCGGGCCCTGCGTATCGACGACGTGCGGGTGAAGTACGCGGACGAACATCCCGCCCGTCAGGCGAACTACGTCCTGACCGGCGGCACGTCGCTGGCCGCGCCCTACGTGGCGGGCTACGCCGCCCTGATGCGCGTCGCCTGCGCCCGCGCGGGCGTTCCCTTCACCCGCGCGCGCATGCTGGCGGGGGCGGTTCCCGAGCCGCAACTGGCGGGCAAGGTCATCACCGGCGGCCGCCTCGACGCCGCGAAGGGCCTCGACTTCTATCTGCGCACCCTTCCCGCGCTGAGGATCACCGACTCCAATGCCGTCTCGTGGTCGGCGGGAACTCCGACCCAGTACACGCTGTCGGTGCGCGACAGTGCGGGCCAGGCGCTCACGGGGTATGCCTACGCGGTGAGCTCGGGAACGGCGGCCGGCACGCTGACCGGCGCGCAGTACAACTGGAACCCCGGGTCGCAAACCGGCACCTACACCGTCCGCTTTCGCGCCGAAAAAGCGCCGCTCGTGCTGCGCAAGCAAATCACCTTCGGGGTGAACGGCGCCACCGCCCTGGCCCCGGCCTCGCGAGCCTCGGTGCTGCGCATCGGGAACCGCGAGTTCCTGCTTCCCGCCTCGGCCTTCCGGCGCGAGGCGCACGCGCTGCGCGTCGAGTTTTATGGCGCCGACGGAAGAACCCTCCACGTCCTCACCGGCGACCTGAGAATCCCGGCGGGCGCGCGGCGCGCGGAATATCGCGTTTCGGGCCTTTCAGGAGTGGGACTGCGCGCCTGGCTCGACGGGGCGGCGCTTCCATCGAAGCCTTCGGAATAATCCCCCGCTCCCGCGGAGCTGTCGAAGCCCGGGACTCATTCTACTTTAGACCTTCCCCAGAGAAGAGGTCCTCTTGACCGCGCACAAGCCCGAGTTTTTAAGCCGCCGCGACGGAGACCTGCTCCGCAGCACCGCCAGCTTCCTGGTCGTCATCATCCACTGCATCAGCGGCTGGGTCCGGGATTTCTACGCCACCCACGACTTCCTTTCGCTGGGATTCTTCGCGACCTTCCTCGACCAGCTTTCGCGCTTCACGGTTCCGGCCTTCTTCTTTCTTTCGGGCTTCGGCCTCGCCCAGCAGTTTCGCGATCGCCCCGAACCCCTGAAGGATTACTACCGGCGCCGCCTCTTCAAGATCATGGCCCCGTTCTTCCTGTGGTCGGCGCTCACGATCTACCGTCCGTGGGGGGCGCTGAAGGCCCTTCCCTGGGGCGAAGACACGGGCACGGCGGTGCTGGAGACCCTGCGCATCTTCTTCCTCAAGGGCTTCGACTACCAGTATTACTTCCTCATCGTCATCTTCCAGTTCTACTTGGTCTTTCCGTTCATCCTCAAGGTCTCCCGCCGCCGCTGGTTCCTGCTCGCGGTCCTGCTGCTGCAGCTCGCGCTGATGTCGCCCGTCGAGGGCTACCTGCGCGTGCTCGGATGGAGCCTGCCGCCGCTGTATTCGTACCTGTTGCCCTTCTACGCCTTCTACTGCGTCGCCGGCGTCCATGCGGCGTGGCACCCGCACTGGGGCGCCCGCCTCGTCAACGCGATGACCCGCCCGCAGGCCTGGTTTTTCTGGGGCGCCGCGCTCGTGCTGCTTTTCCTGGAATACTGGGTCAACATCCGCGCGCTCGCGAAGCCGCTGGCCTACGCCGACCATTTCAACCGGTGGGCGGTGCTGGTGTACTGCGTCGCCACGATGTTGCTTTTGCTCAAGCACCGCAAGCAGCTCCACAAAAGCCTGCACGACAACCCGCGCTGGAAGTTTTTCTTCGCGATCTTCACGCCCTACGCCTTTTTCGTCTACCTGGCGCACACGCACGTGCTGCGCCTCGTGAACGAGTTCAACACCGGCCTGAGCCTGTTCCACCTGGTCACGCGCGTCTTCCTCGTGGCGGCCGGCAGCTACCTCCTCGCATGGGGGGCGCAGGCGCTGTTCGCGAATTACCCCCGCGTGCGCTTCGCCCTGGGCCTTCCCAAGCCGCCGCTGACGCGCGCCGACTTTCCCCTGATCGGCGGCTCCCGTCCGCCCCGCGCCAAAACCGTCAAACCCACTCCCATGCCCTAGGAAACGCACATGGCCGAGAACATCCTCCGCATCTACTCCTGGAACGTCAACGGCATCCGGTCCGGTTTCAAAAAGGGCTCCTTTCAGGAGTTCCTCGCGACCCACAAGCCCGACATCCTGGGCGTGCAGGAGACCAAGGCCGAGGAGGCCCAGGTGCTCGACAGCCTCAAGGCCTTTCCGGAGTACCACTGGACGTTCTCGTGCGGCGCGAAAAAGGGTTATTCGGGCACGGCGGTCTTCAGCCGGGTGAAGCCGAACGCCGTGGCCTGCGACCTCGGCATCGCCGCGTGCGACGGCGAGGGGCGCGTGGTCCGCGCCGAGTTCGCCGACTTCATCCTGTTCAACGTGTACTTCCCGAACGGGAAGTCGCGCGAGGAGCGCCTGCGCTACAAGATGGATTTCTACGAGGCCTTCCAGAAGATGTGCGAGGAGCTCGTCGCGCAGGGCAAGCACGTGGTGGTGTGCGGGGACGTGAACACCGCCCATACCGAGATCGACCTGGCGCGCCCGAAGGCGAACGCCAAGATCTCCGGCTTTTTGCCGGAGGAGCGCGCCTGGATGGACCGGTTCCTCGCCGCGGGATTTCACGACGTCTTCCGCGAGGCCAACCCGGGCAAGCCCGACCAGTACACCTGGTGGGACATGCAATCGGGCGCGCGCGCGCGCAACGTCGGCTGGCGCATCGACTACTTCTTCGTCAGCGCCTCGCTCCGGAACCGGGTGAAAAGGGCGTACATCCTGCCCGAAGTGATGGGTTCCGACCATTGCCCGGTCGGGATCGATCTGGCGATCTAGCCCCTCCTTGGACCGCGCGCCCTCTGGAAGCGCCCGGGACGTCCTGACGATCTGACAAAGGCGCCCAAAATCCCTTGTTTCGATTCAATTTCGCCCTATTGTCTGTTCCAACAAAGTTCGTATCTTAATGGTTCCCATCTTTACGATAAGGAGCTCTCATGGCTTTCAGCAAATTCTCCACCCTGGCCGCCGTCCTGCTGGCGGGAACCTTGTCCGCCCACGCCGCGGAATACAACATCGACGCCGCGCACAGCGACGTGTTGTTCAAGGTGAAGCACATGGGCATTTCCACCGTGACCGGCTCCTTCGGCGAATTCAGCGGTTCGTTCGACGTCGACCCGAAGAACGTCGGCAAGACCACGGGCTCGCTCACGATCAAGGTCAACAGCATTAACACGAACAACGCCAAGCGGGACGGCCACCTGAAGAGCGACGATTTCTTCAACGCCGAGAGATATCCCGAGATCAAGTTCGTGAGCAAGGCCGTCCGGAACGTCAACATGAAGGACAGCACCGCCGACCTGGTGGGCGACCTCACCATCCGCGACGTCACCAAGGAAATCGTCCTCAAGGTCAAGGGCACGGGCATCCTCCCGAGGGATCCCTGGGGCATGGAGCGCGCCGCGTTCACCGCCACGGGCCGCATCAACCGCTTCGACTACAACCTGAAGTGGAACTCGTTGATCGAGAGCGGCGGCATGGTGGTCGCCCCCGACGTGGACCTCGTGCTGGCCTTCGAGGGCGTGCGCCCGTCGTCGGTTCCCGCGCCGAAGAAGTAACCGGCCGGATTCTCCCGATTCCAGGCGGAGGCTCCCATTGCGGGGCCCTCCGCCTTTTTACGTTTAGGCCCTTCCTCCGCCATTCCAACCTTCGGGAATCCCATGAATACGCCCGCCGCTTCCGAGCCCGCGCAACCCCAACCCGGACTTTTCAGCGATCCCAAGAAGGAGCGCGCCTTCCTGTTCCTGCTGGCCGCCATGCAGTTCACCCACATGGTGGATTTCATGATCCTGATGCCGCTGGGTCCCCGCCTGCTCGACGCCTTCGGGATGACGCCGGGCCGCTTCGGTTCGATCGTCTCGGCCTATACCTTCAGCGCCGGCATCGCGAGCGTGCTGGCCGCCCTGTTTCTCGACCGCATCGACCGCAAGAAAACCTTGCTGCTCGTGTACTTCGGATTCACCGTGGGCACCTTGCTCTGCGGGATCGCGCCTAACGAGCACCTCCTGCTGATCGCCCGCATCCTCACGGGAGCCTTCGGCGGGGTGATGGTGGCGACGGTGATGGCCCTGATCGGCGACGTGATCCCGTTCAGCCGGCGCGGCGCGGCCATGGGCATCGTAATGACCGCCTTCTCCGTCGCCTCCGTCGCGGGCGTGCCCCTGGGCATCCTCATCTCGAACCACTTCGGCTGGCAGGCCCCCTTCTTCGGCATCGCCGCGATTTCGCTGGCGATGTGGATCGCCGCCTTCCGCCTGCTGCCCTCCTTGCGCCGGCCTCCCTCGGGCGTGCGCATGTCCAATCCGCTGGCCGACTTCGTGAAGGTGCTGAGCGTGCCCATCCACTGGCGCGCCTTCGCCTTCACCTTCGCCATGATGGGCCCGTTCCTGATGATTCCCTTCATCAGCTCGTATTACTACGCCAACGGCGGGGTTTCGAACGAACAGATGCCCTGGGTGTTTTTCGCCGGGGGCCTGGCGACCTTCTTCACCACGCGCGTGTTCGGGCGCCTGGGCGACAAGCACGGCCTGGCGCGCGTCTACGGCTGGACCGCGCTGGCGGCGATCGTCCCGATCCTGTTGATCACGCACTTCGGGCGCTGGGGCATCTGGGCCGCGATGCCCGCGACCGCGCTGGGCATGGTGCTGATCTCCGGGCGCATCGCGCCGGGCATGGCGCTCGTGACCTCCGTCGTCGAGCCGCGCCTGCGCGGCTCGTTCATGAGCCTCAACACGGCCCTGCAGCAAGTGGCCTCGGGGGTGGGCAGCCTGGTGGGCGGCGCGCTGATCGTGCAGGAATTGAACGGCGGCAGGTTCCGGGGCTACGGCGCCGTCGGGTGGATCGCCTGCGGCGTGATGCTCGTCAGCATCTGGCTGGCGGCGGGACTGACAACCAAGGACGCGACGTAACTTTCCAACCGCGGCCGCCCGGAAACGGGACAGCGAAACGAAACGGGGGATAACCGGAGAAAGCAGGGACGACGGAGCGAGACCAAGCGGGAGCAGGCGCTCCGACGCAGTCGTACCGGATGTACGGCGAGGAGGAGCAACGCCCTCCCGCGCCGGTCGCAGCCCGTCGCGACACAGGTTTTATCTTTCATCCTTTCAAGCGCGACTGTTTCAAGACCCGCCTCTCCGCTTCATCGCATCATGCAGCCAATCCCCAAGCACATCTCCGTCGCCCCCATGATGGAATGCACGGATAGACATTTCCGCTATCTGGCGCGCCTGATCTCGAAGCACACGCGCCTTTACACCGAAATGGTGACGGCTCCCGCGATCCTCCACGGCAAGAAGGATTTTTTGCTGGGCTACGACCCGAGCGAGCACCCGGTGGCCCTGCAGCTGGGCGGCAGCGTGCCGGACGAGCTGGAGCGCTGCGCGGCGATGGGCGCGGAACTCGGTTATGACGAGATCAACTTGAACTGCGGCTGCCCGAGCGACCGCGTGCAGTCGGGAAAGTTCGGCGCCTGCCTGATGGCGGAGCCCGCGCTGGTGCGCGACTGCGTGCGGTCGATGGTCCGCGGCGCCGGTAACGTCCCCGTTACCGTGAAGTGCCGCATCGGCATCGACGACAAGGATTCGTACGGGGAATTGAAGGCCTTCGTCGCGACGGTGGCCGAGGGCGGCTGCGGGCTCTTCGCCGTGCATGCCCGCAAGGCCTGGCTCAGCGGCCTCTCGCCCAAGGAGAACCGCGAGAAGCCGCCGCTGCGCTACGACGTCGTGCAAAAACTCGCGGCGGATTTTCCGGAGCTTCAATTCGTGCTCAACGGCGGCGTGGTGTCGCTGGACCAGGCCGAGCCCTGGTTCCATGAACTCGATGGCGTCATGATCGGGCGCGAGGCCTACCGCGACCCCATGATGCTCGCCGCGGTGGACCGCCGTTTCCATGGCTCCACGGAGCCCGCCCCCGGGCCGACGGAAGTCGCGCGCGCCTACCTGCCCTATGTGCGGGATCGCGTGGCGCGCGGCGAGCGCCTGCATTTCATCACCCGCCACCTGCACGGCCTGTTCATCGGGGCGAAGGGCGCCAAGGCCTGGCGCACCGCCCTCGCCGAAGGCTCCGCCCGCCCCGGCGCCGGCGCGGAGGTCATCGAACGGGCGTTGGATGCGATTTTGGAGGCACGCGGGATTTGATCCGAGGCCGACCCCGTGCGTTTCGTAGGGGCGCATTGAATTGCGCCCTTACAAACACATCGCGGTCGGCAGTTACATTTACCCCCGGAGGAACCCATGTTTTCACCTGACGCCTTCATAAAGAGCTACGCCACGGAATCCTCGATTTGCGCGCGCCTCTTCACCAAGATGCCGCCGGGCGCGCTGGATTACCGGCCCACGCCGGGGCAGCGCAACACGCTGGAATTGCTGCGCTACATCTCGAAGGGACCCTACAACGGGGTTCGCCGCATCGTCGCGGGGGACTGGACCTTGGGCAAGCCCGCGGGCGAACTGTCGAAGGACATGCCGGCCTCGGATTTCATCGCGCAAATGCATTGGCAAACCGCTGAAGTGACCCGCATCGTGCGCAGCGCGAACCCGATCGATCTCGAGGAAGCTTTCATCCTGATGCCGTGGGGCGAGAACCTGCGCCGGGGCGAGGCGCTCGTGAACCACCCGCTGAAATGGCTGGTGGGTTACCGCATGCAACTCTTCCTGTACATCAAGGCCGCGGGCGCCTCGACCTTGGCCACCCCCGACCTCTGGCGGCTCACGGAGTAAAGGGCGATGCCCTCCCATCCCGCGATCCGCCTGCACAAGGGCGGCCAGCCGCTTCACCTCGAACACCTTGAAACGCGCCCGCCCGGGCCCGGAGAGGCCGTCGTCCGCCTGCGCTACGCCGCCCTGAACCATCGCGATCTCTGGATGCGCCAGGGCGCCTATGGCGGTTCCGGGGCGGCCCCTTGCACGCTGGGCTCCGATGGCTTCGGGTTTGTCGAAGCGGTCGGTTCGAAGGGAGACGAAGCGTGGGTGGGCCGCGGGGTTGTGCTCTACCCGGCTCTTGCCTGGGGAGCCTCGGACCGGGCCCCGGACCCCGGGTGGAGGATACTGGGCGTGCCGGACGAGGGCACGTGGGCCGGCGCGGTGACGATCCCCGTCTCGCAACTCTTCGATGCGCCTCCCGGCTGGAAACCGGAGGAGGCCGCGGCCCTGCCGCTGGCGGGATTGACCGCGCACCGGGCCCTGTTCCGCCGGGGAGGGCTCGCGGCGGGACAAAGGTTATTGATCACCGGCATCGGGGGCGGGGTCGCGCAGTTCGCCCTGCAGTTCGCCCGCGCGGCCGGGGCCGAAGCCTGGGTCACCTCCGGCTCCGAGGATAAACTGCGCGAGGCAAAGGCCGCGGGAGCCCGCGGCGGAGCGCTTTATACCGCGGAGGGCTGGGGCGCCGCCCTGGCGCGCGAGGCCACGGGCGAAAAAGGCGGCTTCGATCTCTGCATCGACAGCGCCGGCGGCGCGGGCTGGAAGGACATTTGCGCGGCCCTGAAGCCGGGAGGCGCCCTGGTCTATCTGGGAGCGACGCGCGGGCCGGGCGAGATCCCCATGCGCGACGCGTTCTTCAAGCAAATCGACATCCGCGGAACGGCGATGGGCTCGCGGAACGACTTCGCCGACATGCTGACGTTCGCGACGGAGAAAAACCTCCGCCCGGTGATCGATTCGACGTTCGACCTCGCCGACGCCGAGAAGGCCCTCGCCCGCATGAACGAAGGTTCCCAGACGGGTAAGATCGTGCTGCGTATCTAGAACGCAATGCAAACGCGATTGCCGCAAAGGAAAAGGCCTCGTCATGGACGAGGCCTTCTTGTTCATTTTTTAAATCTCTTTGCGCTCTTTTGCGGCCAATACCCTGCGTTCAGCCTTGTCCCGGGTAATTCGCACGCAAGCGTGCTCATAACCGGGCTTTACCTTCTTCCTGATTACTGACCCGGTTTCAGCGCGTGCTTGTAGAGTACGAGGCCGGACAGGATCTTAGGCGCGAAGAAGGTCGACTTCTCCGGCATCACCACGCTGGCATCCTTGAGGCCCGCGTCGGCAACGGCCATGAGCTCGCCGATCGAAACCGGGTGGAGCGCGACGGCGAGTTCGTATTCGCCCGCATCCACCTTGGCCTTCATCGTCGCCAGGTCCCATTCGGGGTAATAGTCGAAATATTCCTGCTTCAGGATCATCGAGTGATCCACGCCGAGGACGGGATATACTTCCTTCTCCAGGATGGAGCAGTCCAGGCGGCCCACGACGTCGCCGGGAACGTTTTTGGCCTTGAGGAGAAACGCGCCCTCTTTCGTGTAAATGCAGAAATGGTTCTTGGGGGGCGTCGCGAATTCCTTCGCGGGTTGCAGGTCGAGCGACGCCTTCGCTTGCGCGAAGGGGACCTTCCCGTTGATCACGCGGTTGTAGGCGAGGATGCGCGCGTCCCCGACGATATAGGCCATCGCATGCGTCTGCCCGCCGAGCAGCGCGGCGTGGTAGCGGTGGTGGCCGTCGGCGATGTAAAGCGGGTTTTGCGCGACGGCGGCCTTGAGGGCCGCGCCCTCCGGCGACGACTCGGGCACGCGCCACACGCGGCTATGAATGCCGTGCAGGTCGTTGAGCCCGCCGAAGTCGCTGGTGAAATCGTAGAGCGGCTTGCCCGCGGCGCGCACCCTTTCGAGCAAGGTTCCGATCGGGGAGCTCGTGAGCAGGAAAATCGGCTCCAAAGTGAAGCCGGTGGCGCGGGTCACGGCGATGCGGCCTTTCACCTTTTCATCGAAGGTTTTCTCGTGACGGATGACATTCCCCTCGGCGTACGGGGAAACCTCGACCGCGGCGAAAAAGCCCAGGCGGTTGCCGCCGTTCCACGCCTGTTCATAGACATAGAAGCAGGGTTCGGCGTCTTGGATCAGGACGCCCTGCTTTTGCAGGGAGGCCAGGGTCTCGGCCGGGGTGGGGCCCAAGGTCACGTGAAAAAACGAGGCGGGATTTTTGTTTAGGAGGGCTTCGAGGGGAGACCCCTCCTTAATGACGTCGTAGGGCGGGGTCACTAGGCCCGGGGCCGTTTCGGGGGTGGGGCGCAAACCGTTCAATCCGCTGATATTGGCCATATAATTCCTTGCGAGAGGTTAAAAAGGTAACCATGGGAAAGCGGAAAGCGGTTGTCAAAGGCGGGGCTTCAGGCTACTTTTAGGCCCCTTCGCGCCGCTTTAGCTCAGTTGGTAGAGCGACTCATTCGTAATGAGTAGGTCATCGGTTCAACTCCGGTAAGCGGCTCCATTTCCCTTCCTTTTGGCTGCGCGCGCAGGGACGCCATGGATCCGGCCGCCGTTTCGGGTAAAATAAGCCCCGATTTTGTAGTTTGTCCCGCATGAAATTTTTTGAATTTTTCCGGAACCTGGGCCTGGGCGCGGTGGTTCTTTGCGCGGCCGCGACGAGCGTGTGGTCCCAATCGTTGAACATGACCTCCGAGGAACGGGGCTCCTCCTCCGGCGTGTCCGTGGCTCCCAACCGTTCAGGCCTGTCGTCGGTGGCGGGCGACTTCAACGAGAGCCCTTCGACGCAGCCCCCTTACATCGGCGATTACGCCCTGGATGAAAACCTCTACAAGGTGGGTCCCGGCGATATTTTCCAGGTCGTGGTCGAGGGCTTTTCTTTCGAAAGGCAGGTCAATCCCGAGGGCGGCATCGTCCTGGGGCGCGTGGGCATGGTGAACGTAAAGGACCTGACCCTCAAGGAAGCCCGAAAGCAGATCCTGGACAAACTGGAGACGGCCTACAAGCGGCGCAATTGCGTGGTCAGCCTGGCACGCGCGAAAACCATTAGGATCTTCGTCACCGGCGCGGTCAACAACCCCGGAATCCACGATATCCCGGCGACCGCGCGCATTTCCGACGCCGTGCAAAGGGCGGGGGGGTTCTCCGCGTCGGCGCAGATGGGCGCGGTCGAGATCCGCGAAGACGGAAAGTCGCGCGTCGTCAACACGGGCACGTTCATGCTCAACGGAGACCTCGAGGCCAATCCCTACGTGACCCAAGGCTCCGTGCTGCACGTCCCGTTTCTCGATTACGGAAAGCCCTGGATTCAGATCAAGGGCGAGTCGGGGCCGGTCACCCTCCAGCTCGAACCCGGCGAGACCGTGGCGGACCTGCTGCGGAAGGCCAATTCCTACCGGACCGAGCCGAGCTATCTCGCCCTGCTCGTGACGGAGAAGGACGGCAAGGAGTCGGTGCTTTCTCCCGCCGAAGCCTCGCGGTATCAGCCCAGGCCCCAGGCCCGGATCCAGGTCTTCTCCACGCAGCAAGGCGTGTTCGTGGGCGGAGCCGTGACCGCTCCGGGCCGCCAGACCTACCTGCCCGACCAAAAGGTGATCGAATACATCTCTAAGGCGGGAATCCTCACCTCGAGCCGCATCCCCCGCAAGATCACCGTGATCCGCGGCGACGGCAAGCGCGAAGCCCTTCCCCTTCAGGACTCCGGCGTGCGCCCGGGAGACGTGATCATCGTGGGACAAAACGCGGAACAGAAGTTCCTTCTGTACACGCCCATCCTGCTCAGCATCGTCAGCCTGGCCCTGGTGGTCGTTCAGATCTACAACCTGAATTAGGAAAGCTTCCGCGCCCCGCGGCAGGAGTCGGGGGCCGGGACGCCGAAACACGGGATTCCCCACGCGCGGCCGAAGCCGCGCTTCCGAACCTCTAAAGCCTGGTCAGCTGGGTCCGGATATCGCGGAGCAGGGCGTTCGTCGAGGGATTTTCCCTGCGGTGCCTCGTCCACGCCGACCCCGCCACCACGAAGGCCGTCGACAGCAGAAGGGACAGGACGAACACCGCCTCCACCACGACTCGGCGCTTGGGGGCGATGCGCTTGTCGTTCGCCCACGGCGGATCCACCACCGAAATGACCTGGATGTTCCTCTCCGCGTCCAGCTTGAGCATTTCAGCCTGCTGGACCAGGAACTTGTACACCGCCATGCGGATCAGGTACGCCCTCTCCAGGCGATAATATTCCGCGATGAGGGACGGAAGAAGGCGCGTCCCGGGCATCAAGGTGCCGGGGGCGCCGGAAGCCTGGTCGCCCTCCAGTTGCTTGCGAAGGGTGTTCTCCACCAACCGCTTCTGGACCTGCAGGTCGCCGTACTTGGAGCTGGAGGTTCCGCGCATCGAGGCCTCGAGGGCGAGCTCTTCCTCCAGGATGCCCTTGCGGATCTCGGTCTGCGCCGCGCCTTGCAGGACGAGCTTGGCCTGCGCTTCGGGCTCGATGATGTTGCTCCGTTTCTGGAAAGCCACCATGGAATCCTCGAGGGCCCGGGTCTCCATCTCGGCGATGAAAACTCGCTGGTCGATGTACCCGAGCCGTTGCCGCACTTCCGTGCGCTGGATGTCGGTGTAGAGGGAGTCGAGCGCGAAGATCAGGTAGGCGAGCATGTCCCGCGCGTCCTCGGCGGAGGTGTCCCGCATCGACATGCGGAGCGCGCCCTCGTCGGTTTCCTCGTACAGGAAGTTCTTGCGGAATTGCTTGACCACGTCGGCGTGGTAGTATTTCTTCGGCTTTTGCCCGGGCTTCCGAAACTCGTACCGCGTCTCGAGATCGAAGCGCTTAATGGCCAGGTCGGCGAAGCGGGTGGAACCCAGGATGTTCAGGCAGTCCTCCAGGCCCGACTCACGGCCGAGAAGCGATCCGAAAATGCCTCCCATGTTGCCGGCCGCCAGATCCTGAAGCGCCCCCGCCGGGGAGCCCTGCTCATTCTGGGGCGGCTTCACGAGCGCATCGGCCTTGTAGACGCTGTCGGCAAGCAGCACCAGGACGATGGCCGCGAGCGTCGACAGTCCGGTCACGCCGAGGATCAGCCTTTTCCGCGCGAGAATCGTACGGATAAGCCCGAGAACGATGTCGATGCCGCTTGTTCCGTTCATGTTTTTCCTTGCCCTGGTCCGGGTCCTGATCGGCGTTGGAGGGTGGTAATATACAAGTTAATGCCTCGGAATTTGAGCGATTCGGCGGGTCACGCCCCCATGGGGCGCGGGGCCGCGGCCGAAGCGGGCGCGAGTTTCCGGCACAGGTAGCAAGCCGCCGTCACGTAAAGGAACCCGAGGACGAAGTTGGTGAGTTCCCACATGGCCGTGAACCAGTTGAAGGCAATGAAGAACGAAAAATAGGCATAAACCGCGATATTCGAAACATCCGGCTGCTCCCGCATCCGCCGATGGTACACGCTGAGCAGGAGCCCGATGAAGAAGGGGATCGTGAGGACGCCGACGAGCCCGAAATCCTTATACAGGCTCCATTGATATGTCAGGGTGTTGATGCCCTTGATCTTGACGGAACGCTCGTGGAACATGTCCTCGTAATCGCCGGATTCGCGGATCTCCGGGCCCACGAGGCCCTCCGCGGGCAGGGGAAAAACGTCCAGGATTCCCGAGAAGGTGGTGTATCCGTAGGTGGTGGGATGGCGAACCTCGTAGTTCTCCGAATTCAGGGCGTAGTCGAGGTTCCAGTAATTGTTCGCCATGTAGACGTAGGGAACCTTCAGCAGGTAGCCCGTCACGAGAAGGGGATCCAGGCGCTCCAGAACCTTCTTCTGCTCGTCCGTCAACCGCGAATAGGAAACGGGGATGAAAAGCGCTAGCAGGAACACGAAAAATCCGACCACGCGCAGGAGGGATATCCGGCGGACGCCGTAGTGGATCACCGTGAGGCCGAAGAATATTACCAGCAAGGCGCCGGAGCGGTTCATGCTCAACGAGAAGATCGCGGTGGACAAGAGGGCCAGCCACAGTCCCGCCCGCAGGAAGAGCCGGCGCTGCGGCGTCTGCAGGATGGCGACCAGGAACATCGCCGCCGCGATCGCGCCCATGTTGTAAGTGATGTTCGAATATAAGGAGGCCTGGTTGAAGGCGTTGATGGCCTCCTGTTTTCGCTCCGCCAGTGCGGGAAAGACCCCGACGCGCGAGTAGGCCACCGCCATGCCGCTGAGAAAGACCGCGAACAGCAGGAACGAAAGGATCCAGTGCAGGCGCCAGTTGTAGCGGACCACGTCCGGAACGCCGCGGAAGGAAGGGCCGGCGGCCAGGCGCGGCAGGGCGGTCCCCAGCAGGAAGGCGAGGCTGCTGCCGAAGTAAATCAGGGAGGTGAACGGATGAAAGGGCGTCATCGCGGGATGAAAACCCAGGAAGGCCACCCCCAGCGTGACGGAACAGAAAAAAAGATAGAGGCGGGCCGGCGAGAAGAAGTCCGACTTGCGGATCAGCGTTTCCAGCACGACCGCGGCCGTAACCAGAAACAAAAATACGCTGTACAACCACATCGGAATCGTCGGCGGCCGCTTAGCGCTGCGCGCCCCTCACGAAACGCCTTAGCGCCCCCGTCCAGTTGAGAAGGCGCGCGCGGCGCCGGAATCGCGAGAAAACCCGGTCGCCGGGGCGCTTCTTCGCCAGCACCCCCAGGCCGAACTCCTGGTTCAACCGAAAAAAGACGTAGTCCCCGGATTCGCGGACGAAATCCTCGATCGCCGTGAGTACGCCGTTCCGGGGCCCGCCCTCGGTGAGCGCATTGTCGTGCTGGGCGTTGGCCCCGGCGGCGTCGAGCATCGAGCGGCCCGGCACGATGCCCTTGCGCGCGTACGGCTGGCGGTGCGCGGGAGGAACCCTCTCCGGCTCGTAATACATGTCCCTGCGGCCATAGGGCCAGCCCACGTCATGCAGGAAGATCACGCCGCCGGGCTTGAGCAACCCGCGCTCCCGGATGAGGCGCAACTCGTTGTACACGGTGTACCAGTTGTGATCGCCGTCTATCAGGAAGCAGTCGAAGGCGCCGGGAAGGACGGGGAGAACCTCGAGGCTGAGCCCCTTGTGGATTTTAACCCGCGGGTTTCCCTCGTATTTCCGGGGCAAATGCGCATCGACGCAGGGGTCGACGATCGTGACCGAAACGGAGCCCAACTCCAGGATCTTGTCCGTGTTTTCCCCAAGGCTCGCCCCGATTTCGCATATCTCGGAATAACCTTTGGCGGCAAGGTACGGTTTGATCGTGGAATCGGCGAAAAACTTCATCGAGGGCTGCCTTCCGGACGGAACAAGCTTAAAGGTGCCGAAAAATAACTATCTCATGCCCCGGCCCGTAGGGCGACAGGGGGCCTGCGGCGCCCCGCCCGAGTGCCTTTTTCGAGAGGAATCTCCATGTCGAAGGGTGGCCGATGCGCACTTCCATCGTGATCATCACCTGGAATTCGGCGGGCGTTCTTCCGGACTGCGTTTCGTCCATTCGCGCCCACGTTCCCCCCGCCGAGCGGGACATCGTCATCGTGGACAACGCTTCCCGGGACACCGGTTACCTGGACGCCTACCGGGAAGCGCCGGACGTCCGGGTGATTCTTTCTCCCGAGAACCTCGGCTACGCGCGCGCGGTGAACCGCGGGCTGGAGAAGGCCTCCGGGGAGCATTTCCTGATCCTGAATCCAGACATCGTTTTCCGGGGAAACCCCCTTCCCGGCCTCGCCGCAGCGCTGGAGCGCGACCCCCGCCTGGGCGCCGTGGGACCCCTGCTGCGGGACGCCTCGGGAGCGCCCCAGGTGGCCGGGTACTACCGCAAGTTCCCTACTCCGTTGCATTATCTTCTGAACGACACGATTCTATCACGGTGGAGCGGGATCGCCCGTCTCGCCGGGCGCCTCTCCCATGCCCGCGTGAGGGAAACCGGCGTTCAATACGTGGACCAGATCCCCGGAGCCTTCCTCTTTTTCAGGAACGACGCGTTCGAGCCCGGCGCCTGGATGAACGAAGCTTATTTCCTGTGGATGGAAGACGTGGACTTCTGCCGGCGCCTGTGGAAGGCGGGAAGAAGGGTCGCCGTGGCGGCGGACGAAAGCGTGACGCATCTGGGCGGGACCAGTTTCCGGCAACGGGAGGACGCGTGGAAGCGCCGGGTGTTCATGGAAAGCTACCTGACCTACGTGAATCTGAACGCGGGCGGCACGGTTCGATGGATGTTTCGAGCGATCATGGCCCTGGACTCGGCCGGACGCCTTTTGCTGCACGCGTTGCGCGGGTTCAGGGACCCTGCCCGGCGCCCGGCGCTCGCGGGGGAGTTCGGGGTTTTGAAGCGCATCCTGGGGCGCTCCGGGCGCTGAACGAACGGCCCGGTCGCGGGGCTAGGGCCGCTTCGGCGTCCGCCGCCTTTCCCACAGATAGAACAGCGCGGCGGCGGCCATGTCGGGAATGCAAGCGAGCCAGGGAACCATCGCCGGGGAGACGTGGCCGCGCGCGGCCCAGGAAAACGCCGCCACGGGAAGGCAACTCGCGGCGCACAACAGGAAATAGCGCTTGTAATCCGCGGCGGCCAGACAGGCGGCGACGTACGGGCTCCGGAACACGAGAAAGAACACCGCGATCATCAGGATGGAAAAGGCGCGCAGGGACTCCGGCAGATGGACGGCATCGGTTCCCGAGCCGGCGTAGTAATAATGGATCACGCCCATGCCTGCCAGCCAAAACGCGACACACAAGACAATCGAAAATGCGGCGACGCGCAGGAAGGGCACGCGCGCGCCCTCAGCGCGTTCCCTGGAAAGCAGGAACAGGACCAGGGGAACCACCAGCACGTGCAGGCCGATGATGAGCCGGTAGCCCACGCTGAAGGCTCCCTCCGCGGCGGGATCCTCGCTGGCCATGGTATACCAGGGAAGCGCGTACGGAACGAAATAAGGCCCCAGAAGCAGGACCGCCGCCATGGGAAGAATGCGCCGCGCCAGCCCGAACGCATCCCGAACCCGCGTCCGGCGCACGACGGCCAACCCCTGCCGGATGCGCGAGGCTCCGAGAAGGAACAACAGCAGGCCCGAACAAAGCACGCTGGAAGCCAAGGCTATGGCGGGCACGAAGAGCGCGCTACGCGCGGACGAGAAGAACCAGGCCAGCGTCAGGGCCACCTGCATTCCCGCGAACGAAACCCTCACGCAAAACAGCGCGACATAGCGCCGCTTCGCCATGAGGAACCAGTCGAAGCAGGCCACGGGAAGCAACGGGATGAATATCGAGACCGCGATGAGCGGGTAGAGCGCGTCTTGCCGGGGCAGGGCCAAGGCGAATCCGGCCAATACCGCCAGGCATCCCAGCCATAGCGCGAACCGCAGGACAAGGGCGCTTCCCAGGTCGATGAACCGGGTCGGCGCCTTTCTCGAGAAAGCGCCCAGCAAGTGGGTGGAGGCGCTGAAATCAGCGTAGGAAATCAGCATGTTCGAGAAGTAGGTCGCCAACCCCAACAGGGCATACGACTCGAGCCCGACCTTCCCGAGAACCAGCGGACCGAGGAGGATCGCGGCCGCCGGCGACAAGGCGTTTCCCAGGAAAAACCATGCCGCGCCGCCGCCTGAAGCCCCGCCCCTCAGGGCGGAGAAGGCGTTCCGGGTCTTACTGCGTAAATTCAAGGCGGCGTTCGTAGGCAAGAGAGGCTAAAGCCAAAAAATGTATGTTATTGTCTCGCGATTTCGCGTATCCATGCCCAGATCACCTTGATTACAGCGAATCCCGACCGCCCCCTTCTCAGCATCCTGGTCGTAAACTACAACGGCTCCGCTCATCTGGAGGAGTGTCTCTCTTCGCTGTTCACGCAGGACTGCCGCGACTTCGAGGTCGTGCTCGTGGACAACGCGTCCGTGGACGGTTCGGCGGACTTCGTCCGCCGGCGGTTTCCCGAGGTCCGCCTCGTGGAGGCGGAAAGCAACCTCGGATTCGCGGGCGGCAACAATTTGGGCCTTCGTTACTGCCGCGGGGATTTCGTGTTTTTCCTGAACAACGATACCCGCCTCGAGCCGGGCGCGCTGGCGGGCATCGCGGAGGCCATCCGCGCCTTTCCGGAATACCGCATCTTCGCCTGCCTCATGCTGAAGTACCGCGATCCCTCCCTCGTGGACAATGCGGGAGAGACGTTGTACCTCTCGGGTCACCTTCTTGGCTTCGCCGGATACCCCGCCAGGCTGTTCCGCGAACGCCGCGAGGTCGCGGCCGCGTGCGGAGGGGCCGCCGTGTATGCCCGTCCCCTTCTGGAAACGCTGGGGGGGTTCGAGGAAAAGTTTTTCCTGCTGTTCGAGGATCTCGACCTGGCCCTGAGAAGCCGCCACCTGGGGGAGCGCGTCCTTTTCCTCCCGGAAGCCCGCGTGCTGCATAAGGGGTCCGCCTCCATCGGCGGCGCCGGCGGCAGGCTCGGCGTCTATTACGGCACGCGAAATTACTTCCCCATGCTCTTGAGGAATTTTCCGGCCGTCACCTTGATCAAATGTTCCCCGGGCATCGCCTACGGATTATGCGCCCGCCTGGCGCAGGTTCTCCGGCACGGCGGGCTGCGGCATTTCGCGCGCGGCCTTCGCGACGCCTGGCGCCTGACGCCTTGGGCCTGGCGCGCCAGGCGCCGGATCCTCGGGAACTCTCGCCTTGACCGGCGCGCCTTCGAGAGCCTGTTTCGCCCCGCCTGGCTGCGCGAGCGGATCGCCTTCAAGAAGGGGGACTTCAGGGGCATCCCCTGAACCTCGGACCATGACCCCCGTCGTATCCGTGATCCTCGTGAACTGGAACGCCGGCGAGCTGGCGCACGCCGCCATAGCATCGCTTCAGCTTCATGAAACCACCCTGCCGCTCGAGATCATCCTGGTCGACAACGCGTCGACGGACGGAAGCGCCGATTACCTGGAGCGCCTGCATCCCGACGTGCGCTTGATCCGAAACTCCCGCAACGAGGGCTTCGCCCGCGCGAACAACATCGGCGTGAAAGCGGCGACGGGCGAGTACGTCCTGTTGCTGAACACCGACACCGTTTTTTCGGAGAGCGTGCTGCCCGCGTGCCTCGCCGTCGCGCGGGAACAGGCCCCCGCGATCGTGGCCTGCCGGCTTCTGAATGCAGACGGCAGCCTCCAGGCGAGCGCGGATCGATTTCCCCGCCTGCGGAACCTGTTTCTGGAAATTTTCGGCGACTCGGCTTCGGCGGGGGCAAAGACGCTGCGGCGCCTCGAAGGCATTGCCCAACCCTCGCCCGTGGATTGGATTTGCGGCGCCTTCCTTCTGGTGGAGCATGAAACCTACGCCCGCCTGGGCGGCCTCGACGAATCGATATTCATGTACGGGGAGGACGTGGAACTGTGCTGGCGGGCCCTCGGGGCAGGGGTTCGATGCTGGTACGTTCCATCGGCGCGGCTGGTCCACCTGGGCGGCGGCACGGTGAACCACGCCTCGGCGAGGGCCGTCCTGCTGTCCGACCGCGGGAGGCTGCGCGCCATGGAACTCATGCGGGGGCGGCGGGCGGCGGGCGTGCTGCGCGCGATCTTTTGCGCACGCTCCGCGATGCGCGCCGCCGCGTTCGCCTTGGCCGGGACCGCCCGCCGCGACCCGGCGCTGCGAAAGCGGGCGCGTATTCACGTCGAAGCGCTCGCCGCGCTTTTGCGGAGGGGCCCGTGAGCGGGGTCCTTTTCGACGGCCGCTGGATAAGGCCCGGGATGACCGGAATCGGCCAGGTGGCGTACCGAATCGTGCGCGCGCTCCCGAAAACCGAAACGAAGGTGGGCGTGCTGCTGACCAGGGGAAGCCCCTATGCCGGACACTTCCCGGGCGTTCGCGTTCACGAGGTGCCCGTTCCGCTCGACGCGCACCCGCTGACCGAATTGTTCGAACAATGCGTCCTTCCCCTTTTCTGCCGGTGGCATGGGTATGGAAGCCTTGTGTCCTTCGACACCAAGGTGCCCCTGATCCGGTTCGGGGTCAAGACCTTCCCGTACATTCATGACTTGTCGGTTTCGCGCATACCGGGAAGCCACAACCGGAAGCTCTCCCTGCTCATGCGGGCGCACAACCGGTTGGCGGCCCTGACGGCGGAGCGCATCCTCACGGTGTCCCAAGCGGTCGCGGGGCAGATCCGCGCGGGGCTGGGAATTTCCGCGGAGCGGATCGCGGTCGTGCATTCCGCCGACAGTTGCCTGCACGAATGGCCCTCCCGGAGGCCGCCGGGCGTCGAAGCGCGGTTTTTTCTCGCTCCGAGCCTGACCAATCCGCGCAAGAACCTTCCGCGGCTGCTGCGTGCCTTCGGCTCGTCGAACGCGCGCCACTCGGTGCAGCTCGTGCTCACCGGCGATCGCGCGAAAATCGCCCGCGACCTGTTCGACGCGCCGGTCGCCAACGTGGTGAACCTGGGTTTCGTGGACGAGGGAGAGCTGCGCTTTCTCTACGAGAACGCCGTCGCCCTGGTGTATCCCTCGGTGGAGGAGGGCTTCGGAATCCCCCTCCTCGACGCCGCGCGTTTCGCGTGCCCGGTGCTGTGCTCGGACCTTCCCGTCTTCCGGGAACTCATGGAGGACGAGGCTTCTTACTTCGATCCCCAGGATCCCGCGTCGATCACGGCGGCGATGGACCGCGCCGCGGAAAATCCCCGCCCCCCGGATCCGCGGATCCTCCGGAAATTTTCCTGGGACCGGGCCGCCCGGTCCGTCTTGGAGATCGCTACTTCCGCGTGAAGTGGAACGTCCCCGTGCAGGGCAAAAGCTGCTGCAGCCAGGGAATGCGGTTCAGCAACAGGTAATACAGGAATTCGGTGGGACCCCGCTTGCCCAACGAGGGAGTGAAATGAAATTCCGCCTCCAGGCCCGCCTCCCGGGCGAGCGCGAGGATTTTGGGAAACACCAGCACGTCCTCGGGCACTTCCGGCCGCAGCCGGTTCACCCTCCGGTAGGCGGGGCCGTAGATCCAGCGGCGGCAGGCGGGCTCGTGAAAGTAGAACGCGTGGCCCCCGGGCTTCAGGACCCGGCGGAGTTCGCGCAGGGTCTTCCGGTGCGCCATGAAATGATGCGCCGAGGCGTAGGTGAACACGCAATCATACGTCGCGTCTTCCGCGGGAATCTCATAGCTCCTGCAGGCCGCCGTCCGGTCGATTTTGACGTCGAGGATCCGCTCCCATTTATGGACAGACGCGACGGCGTAGGGGCTGATGTCCGTTACGGTGTAGCGCGCTCCGGGATACAGGCGCTTCAGGAGGCACGAGGCCCAACCCTGCCCTCCCCCCAGTTCCAGGACGTCCGTCGCCTCCCGGAAAATCGCATCGAAGGGCCGCTGGCTCTCCAGCAAGGTCGGCATGTCCGTGACCTTGTTGATCACGTTGTGCACGGAATCCGATTCCGGGGACTCATGCGGGTGGTTCCGCCAGTCCTCGATGTCGATTCTTTCTTTGTCCTCGATGCTGGGAGTCATGGACTTCGGCCTTCCTTGGGCTTCCGGCGGCAAGGTTTCGGAAGCGTTCGCAAAGGTAACTATGCCGCCGGCAAAGTTCCGGCCAGGGCGCGCGCCAAGCCCGTCCACAAGGCCTCCGGCGTCAAGTCCCGCATGCACTGAAACGCGATCGGGCATCCGGGAAAATCGCCGCCGACATAGCAGGGCGAGCAGGCCAGGGCGCTTTTCGCGCACAGCCCCCGCGCGGACGGCGGAACGAATCGCTCCAGGGACGTGGGGCCGAAGGGGGCGACCACGGGCGTCCCCCGGGCCACGGCGATGTGAAGCAGGGCCGAGTCGTTGCACACGACCGCGCGGGCGCGCCCGGCGAGGCAAAACAACTCGGCCAAGGTCGTCCTGCCGGTTAAATCCACGGCTCCGGGCACGGCCGAAAGCACGGCGCCCGTTTCCGCGGCGTCCGCCGCCGAGCCGGTCAATACGATCCGCGTTTGCGGCATGCGGGATCGCAGCGTTTGAAGAAGCGCCGCGAAATGCCCGCTGGGCCACCGCTTGGCCGCCACGTCGTCTTTTGAGTTTCTTCCCCCGCCCGGGGCCACCAGAACGAACGCTTCTTCCGGATCGACGCCCGCGCCGGACAGAAGCGCGGCGGCGGACGCCTCCTCCTCCGGAAGCGTTCGCGCCTCCAGCTGCGGCTCCCCGATGGAAGCCCCCGTCAAGGCCGCGACGCGCTGGAAGTTGACCGGGTAATAAGTCCCCGGACCCAAGTCCTCCACCGCGCCCGCGGTGAGGAAGCGGTTCCCCGCGCCGCGCAGCAGTCCATACCGGCGGGGGATGCCCGCCAACAGCGCGAACAGATGCAGCAACGGCGAGGGATGGAATATCACGGCCGCGTCGAACTTCCCGCGGCGAACGCGCCACAAAAGGCGAAGCATTCCCGCCAGCCGCCTGTCCAGCAGCACGCGGTCGTCGAACTCGAGGATCTCGTCGAGATGGGGGTTGGCGCGGACGGCGGGCGCCGACCAAGATCCCGTCATGAGGGTGACGTGCGCGGCCGGGTAGGCCGCGCGCAGGTCCCGGATGGCCGGGGTGGTCATCAGCAGGTCGCCGATGGCGTGCGTCTTGAGGATGAGGATGCGGGCGTTCGCCGGAAGCGCCCGGCCCGGGGAAAGAACCCGCATGGCGCTATTCCCGCTCCCGCAGCGACGCGGTCACTTCCTCCGCCTCCTTCTTCTTGCCCGCGTTGTAGTAGGCCGCGGCCACGTTCTCGATGCCCGTGCGGCCCTGCGGGCTTCCCAGCGCGTAGGCCTTGCGGAACTCCTCGAGGGCGCGCTCGTAGCGCTGCTGGCCGAAGAAGATCGCGCCGCGGCGCAGGTGGAAATCGGGGCGTTCCACGCCCGCCCGCACGCCCTGCTCGAGAATCAGCAGGGCCAGAAAGTCGTCGTTCGCGCGCTCGTGGATCCCGGCGATGCGCATGTAATAGTCCGCGCGCTTGGGCTGCAGCAGCAGCCCTTCCTCGTAGGCCCGCACGGCCTTGCGGTTGTTGCCGTCGAGCTCGTAGAGCTGGCCGAGGTAAAAGTACCCCTCCGCCGAGGGCTTCGACATCCGCAGCAGCGCCTGCTCCAGGACCTTTTGGGCGGAGGCGTAATCCCGGATGCGGGCGTACGCCTCGGCGCTCGCCAGGTACACGTCGGGAAGGTCGGGGTCGACCTTGAGGGCCGCGTCGAAGTGGCGCAGCGCCTCGGTGACGTCTCCGCCCTTGAGCGCGCACTCGCCCAGCATCTGGCGGGCGTGCACCGACGTCTCCTCCAGCTCGAGCAGGCGGACGTAGGCCGCCATGGCCTCGCCGTAGGCGCCGATGGTGTAGTACACGTCGCCCAGCAGCTGGTAGCCGCGGGTGAAGGTGGGCGATTCCTCGACGGCGCGGCGATACGACACGATGGCCTTGTTGTACGAACCGGTCTGCACGTGGCAGTTTCCGAGGTTGAACCAGGCGAAGGCGCGCTGGAGCGACGAGTTCGTGTCCCGCGTGGCGATGCGGTACTGCTCCGCCGCGCGCGAATAATCGCCCTTCTCGTAGAAGGCGTTGCCCAAGGTCAGCGGGTCGTTGGCGCGCGCGATGGAATCCAGTTCCCGCTGCGTCTTGGGGCCCGAGGGAACGAAGCCCTGGGCGCGCGCCGCCGAAGCGCCGGCGAGCAGCGCGAACAGGCCCAGGTAAATCACGGCGCTTCTCATAACTCGAAATTGATCCGGCGGCGGACCTTCTGCTTCACGGGGGTTTTCTGGAGCATCGCGGGCTGGAAGCGCAGGCGGCGCACGGCCTCGATGGCCGCCGCCGCGAAGCCGTATCCGGCGGGCTCTTCCTTGAGCACCGAGATCTGCCCCGCGAAGCCGGATTCGTTGACGACGAACAGCAGGTCGACGTACCCCGTGACGCCTTCGCGCTCCGCCCGCGGGGGATACTTCGGGGTCTGGTCGGGACCGGTGATGCGGGCGTCGGCATCCGTCTGCCCGGGTTCGTAGACCATAGAGCCGACGCCCGACCCCGTACCCCCGCCCGTGCCGGACCCCAGCGGACCCGAACGATCGCCTCCCGACACCAAAGCCAGGCCGGAACCGCCGGCCGCGCTCAAGTCGAGCTTGAGCCCTCCGCCCGGGGCGGAGGGCCGGTTCTGGGTGAGCGAGGGCTGGGCGACCGGCTGGATCTGGATCTCCTTGATCTCGCGCTGGACCACCTTCTCGGGCTCGGGCTCGGGCGGCGCGAGCTCGCGCGTCACCGTGTCGCCGGGAGCCTTCTTCGCGGCGGGCGTATGGAACGCCGCCTGAAAGGCGGGCACCATCAGGAACAGCACCGCGTTGAACACGAGCGCCGTCAGGAACAAAAGGACTGCGTGGATGGGCTTCATTCCCGCAAGGTGGAAATGGAAACTTTTTTGACGTTGGCCAGGTTGCACTCATCCAGCACGTCCACCGCGCGCGAAATGAGGGCGTCGCGGTCCGCCACGATCACCACCGAACGGTCGGGATCCAGCGCCATGTAATGGCGCAGCACCCCGCCCAGGGCCTTCGGGCTCACCGGGCTTTCGTTCACGTGGATGCCGCCGTCGCGCGTGATGCCGATCAGCAGGGGCTGCTTGGGCAGGTTCTTCGAACTCTGCGCCTTCGGCTTCGAAATGTCGATGCCGGTCTCGCTGGTGAAGCTGCTCGTGAGCACGAAGAACACGATGAGAAAGAACAACATGTCGATCATGTTGATCAGGTTGATCTCCGCAATGCGCCGCGGCTTGCGTTTCAGTCCGAAATCGTCGCCGAAGCTCATATGCGCACCGCGCTTCCATGGTTGCCCATTTGGTCCTCGTGCGGGAGCGAAAGGGTAAGGGTGTCCCGGCCGGGCGCGAACGCGCGGATCAGGCGGGTCGCGCCGGCCACGCATTCGGACTCGATCTGGTCCGCCCGCGTCGCGAGGCGGTCATGCAGGATCATCAGGGGAAGGGCCACCACCAGGGCCGCCTCGGTGACCATCAGGGCCTCGGCGATGCCGCCGGCCATCATCGCGGGGTTCCCGATCCCGTACAGGGTGATCACCTGGAACGTGACCATCACGCCGCCCACGGTGCCCGCCAGGCCGAGCATGGGGGCGGCCGAGGCCACCGCCGCGATCGTCCCGAGATGCTTGTGCACGCGATGGGTTCCGCGATGCAGGACCTCGCGGGCCTTGCGGACCATCGCTTCCTCTCCCTCGCCCCGCACGGCCGTAACGGCCCGCGTCACCTCCGCGAACAGCCCCTGCACGCGCTTGTCGGCCAGCAAGCGCGCCTCCAGCGCCGCCTGGGCCTCGGGCCCGTGACCCACCGCCTGGTCCGCGTCCAGCAAGTCGAGCACCGACCGCGTCTGGTTCCGGTAGTTCCACCAGCGTTCCATCACCAGGAACCAGCCCGCCTGTCCCAGCAGGAAAATGGCCAGCATCACCCAGCCGCCCTGCTGAAGCAGGTACCAGACTTGATCCGCCACCACCGTTGCGCGTTCCATCTTCAGCCCGCTAACCTTTCGGCCACAAGGTGTTCAGGGTTTTCGTCGCGCGGTATTCACCCTCGGCCACGAGGTCGTCGACGCGATTGGCCAGATAATTATGCCCGAGCAGCGCGGGAATGGCGATGAGCAGGCCGGCCTCGGTGCTGATCAAGGCCTCGCCGATGCCGCCCGCGAGCAGCTTGGGATCGTTCACGCCCATTTCGGTGATGACCTGGAACATGGCCACCAAGCCGGAGATCGTCCCGAGCAGGCCCAGCATGGGGGCCGCGGCGGCAAGCACCGCGAGCGTGGTCAGGCCGCGTTCCAGGCGCGGGACCTCGCGGATGAGAAGCTCCTTCGCGGCCTTCTCGGCCTCGAAACGCCCGGCCTCGCGGCGCGAGGTGATCGACTCCTCGATGTGCGCCGGAAAGCGGTCCTTCTCGCGGCGAAGCTGCATGTACTTGCGGTAGGTAATGACCACCAGGGCGATCAGGATCAGCCCCAGCGGGATCAGGAACACGCCTCCGATGAGCAAGGTCTCCCACACCGTGGCGAAGAATCCCTTCTCCGTGGCCTGGGTGTACGACTTGGTCAGGTTCTGCGTGAGCAGAACGTCCATGGGGATGAGCACCGGCGCGCCCGCGCCGGACTCCTTCTCAAGGGTCGTCAGGGCCTTGGAGAGTTCCTGCGAGGACTTCACCGGCAGGGCTTCCTTCCAGTCGAAGGGCGTGAACGACTGGTCGGGGGGGTTCTTCAGGAGCAGCCCCACCTTGCCGGAGGTGTCCCGGTACGCGGCCGTCACCGTGCCGAGGCGGAGCATGAGGCCTTCGCCCGGCTCCTTGTTCGCGCGCAGGAAGCCGCGGCGTTCCAGGGAGATTTCGCGCGTCAACGCCAGTTCGGCGCGCTCGAAGGCCATGAGGTCGGCGAGGATCTCGCCGGGCGCGTCGCGGCGCGTATCCGCGCTCTTGAGCACGCGGTTGAGCGCCTTGATCCGCTCGGGAACGCGCGCCGGAAAGGATTTCTCCAGCGGCTCCGCCAGGTCGCGCGCCTTGTCGCGCAGCGTCGAGGCCAGCCCCAGGAAGCGCACGCGCTCTTCCTCGGCGCGCGCCTGCGCTTCCTCGGCGTCGCGCAGGTAGTTCTGGATCTCGGCATGGAGGCGGTCCGCCTCCTGGTTCTTCAGTTCGAGCTTGTTCTTGAGCTCGTCGTAGTCCTGGTTGAACTTCTCGCGCGCTTCCGTGTCGCGCGCCTTGTCTTCCCAGCGCTTGGTGATCACGCGATCGCGGTTCTGGCGCGCCTGCTCCAGTTCGATCTTCAGCGCCGCGACCTGGTCGGCCTTCTCGTCGACCTTGACGCCGGCGGCGGATTGGGAGAAGGAAGATGTGGCTGCCAGAAGGGTGGCGAGGATCGTGAGACGAACGGCGCCCGGATACCGGGACGTCGGTCGGGGGCCGGGGGACGGGGGAGTAACGCGCACATCAGTGGCCTGCTTTTCCCCCCGACCCATAACCCCCGTCCCCCGTCCAACGAAGGATCCGAACATGAAGAATGCTCCGTTCATTTCGCACCTCCCTTCGCGGCCACTTCGACCGGCAGGGCGACCAACCGCGGCGCCTCCTTGCCCTGGGCCACGCGCACCGCCTCGGCGATGGACTTGGCAACGGCGTCGGACACGTCCTTGTCGCGCCAGACGTATCCCGTGGGCGTTTTCGCCAGGTAGGCCTGCAGCTTTCCATCAGAGGAGGAGAACGCCATCATCACGGCGCCGAGGCGGACGTAGGTGCCGTCATGCTGCGCGCCGGTGGAGGCGGTGTACGTGCCGGGGTAAGCCTCGGAATCGAAGGCGAAGTCGAGCGACCCCTGAATCAGGCCGAACACGCGGGCCAGCACTTCCTCCACCTGTACCGTGGCTTCGCGATTGGCCACGGCGAGATCGCGCCATTCTGAAAGGCGCTGTTCCTTCTGGTAGGGGAAGTCCTGCTCGAGCCAGGCCATGATTCCCTGGATCTCGCGGTCGAGGTCCTTGCGGAAGGCGGCCTGCCGCGCCTGGTACTGCGCGGTCAGCCCGCGCTGCGCCGCGCGGCGCCGGCGTTCGACCTCCATGCGCTGCTTCAGGCTGTCGATGCGCGCATCGGCCAGCCGCCCCTGGTCGCGCAGGGCCTGCAGCCTCTCGTTCTTCTGCTTCTCGAACTCGGCCGCCCGCGCGCGCTCCGTCTTGTGCAATTCTTTTTCGCGCTCCGTGTCGCGCTCGACCCGGTCCAGTTCGCGCTGAACCGAGCTCAGTGTTTCCTGGGCCAACGCCGCGAGGGGGGTCAGGATGAGCAGGGCCCCGAGCGCCAGTTTATATCGAAGGTGGGTCATGAGAACCTCAAAAAACGGTCAAAACGTCGGACAAGGCAGACAAAATACAAAGGTGGGCGGTCACGGCCCGGTCACGTTAGGGCAAAAGTTAGGGCAAAAAAAAGCCCCGCCCTTTTTAGGGGACGGGGCCGGAGGACGCGCTTTGGCCTAGATGTACTGGTTCAGGAGAACTTCGTACTTCTCCTGCTGGCCGGAGATCTGCTTCGGTTCGCCGTTTTCGAGGGCGAACTTTTCAAGCGCCTTGAAATCCGCCTTGCCCTTTTCGAAGTCGGCGCCGATGCCGGAGTCGAAGGAGGAGTAACGCTTCTTGATCCACTCGGCCTTGGTGCCGTCCTGGCGGATCTTGTCGGCGTTGAGCAGGCCGCGCGCGAAGGAGTCCATGCCGCCGATGTGGGCGATGAACATGTCCTCGACGTCGGTCGATTCGCGGCGCACCTTGGCGTCGAAGTTGATGCCGACGGGCAGGCCGCCCTGGTTCATCACCACGAGCATTGCCAGCGTCGTGCTATGGATGTCCATGTTGAATTGGTCGGTGTCCCAGCCCAGCTGCGCGTCGCCGACGTTGGCGTCGATGGAGCCCAGCATCCCGTAGCGCGAGGCGATCTCGAGATCGTGCTCGAACGTGTGGCCCGCGAGGGTCGCGTGGTTGGCCTCGACGTTGATCTGGTATTCCTTCTCCAGGCCATAGGTGCGGAGGAAGCCCATCACCGTGGCGGAGTCGAAGTCGTACTGGTGCTTGGTCGGTTCCTTGGGCTTCGGCTCGATGAGCAAGGTGCCCTTGAAGCCGATTTCCTTCTTGTA
>JAJNBB010000078.1 GCA_021155885.1 Fibrobacteria bacterium
CCCCTACAACCCCAAGGTGGTGCGCGCTTCCGCGGCCGCCCTCCTGCGCCTGCCGCTGGAGACCGGGGAAGACCTCGCCTCCAAGATCCACTTTTTGCGGACCAAGGGTTTCACGATCGTGGCGACCTCGCCGCACGCGAAGGTGACGCTGGAGCAGTCCAAGCTGCGCCGCAAGGTCGCGCTGCTTTTCGGCAACGAGGGCGGCGGCGTCGGCGAAAACCTGATCGACCAGGCCGACGAGGTTGTGCGCATCCCCATGAAGGGCAAGGTCGAGTCTTTAAATGTAGCCGTGGCTCATGGACTCCTTACGTACGACTTGATGCGGCTGAGGAAGTAGGAGAGAATGATGAATGATGAATGATGAATCGTGGACTGGAATTGCGGAGAATTCACGGTTTGCGGTTCATTCATAATTCATCATTCATCATTCATCATGGCGCTATGCGCATTCGCTGGATCCCCACCTACAACGCGCCCGTCGTCCTGACGTTCGCCTTGCTGGCGTTCCTGGTCCATCTCGGCAACGTCCATACCGGCGGGACCTTGGCCCCGGGCTACTTCGCCGCGCTTCCCACCTTCGACTACGCCTCCTTCTGGTCGTGGTTTCGCCTCCTTTCGCACGTGCTCGGTCATCGCGACACGCTCCATTTGACGGCGAACTTTTCCGTGATCCTCCTGATCGGGCCCATCCTCGAGGAGAAGTACGGGTCCCGGCAGCTGCTGGTCATGATCCTGGTCACCGCGCTGGTGACGGGGGTATTGAATACCCTTTTCTTTAACACGGGATTGATGGGGGCCAGCGGCATCGTATTCATGATGATCCTCGTGGGGTCCTTCGTCAACCATCGTGCGGGCGAAATCCCGCTCACCTTCATCCTGGTGGTGGGGCTTTACCTCGCGGGCGAGGTGACGGCGGCGTTCCGCAGCGACGACGTCTCCCAGTTCGCGCATCTGCTCGGGGGCTTGTGCGGCACCGTGTTCGGGTTCCGGCAGGGGGCGGGGAAGAGGATGTAGAACAAGCGTTGGGGGTTGTGGGTTGGGGGTTGGGAAGGAATGCAAACCGGCAGAATTATTGCGCTATCTCCCAACTCCCAACGGCGCAGCTTCTCCCGCGAAGAACGTATTTTTCCCCCATGTCTTCCCCCCGCACCGTCGTCATTCTCGGCGCCTCCGCCAACCCCGCCCGCTACAGCAACATGCTGATGCGGCGCCTCCACAACCGCGAGGGCTACCGGGCGATTCCGGTCAACCCCGCGCAGGAAGAAATCGAAGGCGCGCCGGTGCACGCCTCCCTCGACGCGGTGGCTTCCTCCCTCGGCAGCCCCGACATCCTGACCCTGTACGTCTCGCCGTCCCGCAGCGCGGCGCTGGAGGCCGAGATCCTGCGCCTGGGGCCGCGCCGGGTGATCTTCAATCCGGGCGCTGAAAACCCGGCGCTGGAGTCGGCCCTGAACCGCGCGGGCATCGTCACGGAGAACGCCTGCTCGCTGGTCCTGTTGTCCCAAGGCGCGCTTTAAACCCGTTTTCCCGTGACGACGGCAGACCTTCTTCTATTCGCGTTCTCGCTGCTGGGCCTGTTTTTGGCGCCGGCGGCCCTGGGGCGCGCCGTTTGGGCCTTTCCCGCCGCTCTCGCGGGCGTCGCCTTGTTCATTCTCTTCGCGCCCGCGTCCCTCCACCCCTTCTCCAATCCTTGGGTGCACGTGCTTTTGTCGCAGGGGCCCTGGATGCTGCTCGTCCTCGACCTCGCGTTCCAGGGAAGGATCAGCCGCCTGCTCGGCCCGGTTCCGGTGCGCGCCCTACTGGCGTTTTGCCTGTTCCGCTTCATGGGCTTGCGATTCATTTTCTCAGCGATCACGGGAGAAATGGCCCCGGACTTCGCGGTGGAGGCGGCCATCGGCGAATTTTTCGCCGCGCTCGGGGCGCTGGTCCTCTGGGCCGCCTACCCCAAGGGGAGGCCGCCGGGCCGTTGGTATCGCGGCCTGCTGGTGTTCTGGAACACCTATGCGCTGGTGACTTCGCTTGCCCTGAGCTATCGCATTTTGCGCGCCGACCCGGGCCTGCCGCTCGGCCTCGCCAGGCCCTCGCGTGAAGTGCACGCCTATTTTTCCACTTGGCCGCATGCGCTGGATGCCTATCTCTGGATTCCCCTGGCGATCGGGATCCACGCTTCGATCTTTTATGCGCTGGCCCGCGAGGCGAAAAGAACCTAGGCGTTCTGCGCGGCAGAACGCATTATTTCCAAATGTCATTTTATTCACAAGCACGAAAAAAATAAGGCCTTATATTATCAGCGGCCGTGATTTACGGCTTTTTCGGGAGAGATTATGCGATTTCACGCCATCGCGGCAACCGCCCTTCTTTTGCTTTCTTCCGCCGCACAAGCCGTTACCCTGCGGGGCGGGTTGACGGTTTCCAGGTTCCTGGTGGATCCGGAGACTTCCGGCGAGGAAATGACCTTCAGGCCGGGCGTGGTCTTGACCCTTGAACAGGAGATGCCCCTTTCCTTCGGCGGTGCGTTTCTCTTCGGCGCGGGATTCGAGCAGCGCGGGGGCGGTTCGCTCTACGAAAGCAATGATGAAGACGGCGAATTCAGGGCGGAAACGGACATCCGCCTGGGGTATTTGATTTTTCCCGTGGGAGTCAAGTTCGAGAATGCCGCGCAAGCGGGCGCCAGGGGTTATTTCGCCCTGCGCGCCGTGCCCTCCATCTTGCTGTCCGCCCATGGGAAACTCAAGATCGAGTCCGACTTCTTCTCGGCAGAATACGAGCAGGACTTGATGGACGAATTCAACACCTTCGACCTGCTGGGAGAAGTGGAGGGAGGGCTCTCCATTCCGATGACGGGCAGCCCCGCCCGCCTGCGCCTGGGCGCCTCGCTGGGGTATGGATTCCTGAATGTCGCCACGGAGGAGGAGGGTGAAGTCGATGAAAACGGAGATCCGGTCGATACCGACGTCAGCTTGAACAACCTCGTATTCAAGGTCATCGTGGGGTACTCGTTCTAAAGAAAGCTCCTTCTACCCGTGAGATCCAATCCTTCCAGAGCGTTGCGCGGATGTATCGGTAGGTGATAGGCTCAAGGCGGTTTTCACGGGTGGTTTTATGTAGGCTGTTAGGGAAGGACGGAGCGACGGCGTTAAAGCCGTGATCTGGACCCCCGGCGCTGAGGCGCCTCCTTCAGAAGGAGGCCTATGTTTTCAGTTCCCCAGGCGATGCGGTTTTCGGTTTTGGGAATCTTCGCGCTCCTTTTCTGTTCGTGCGACATTTTCGGCACCGCCGGCGGTTTCTTCATTTCGGAGGACGACGAGGCCCAATTGGGCGCCGAGTTCGACCGGCAGCTGCGGGATTCGGCGAAGGCGGAATACCCTGTCTTCGTCGCCAACTCGCCGGCGCGCCAGCAATTCGAGGCCTACGTGACCGGCCTCGCGCAGGAAATCCTGAAGGCGGTTCCCGCAAGCGAAAGGCCCGGGTATTCCTTCAAGTTTACGATCATCGACGCCGACGTGCAGAATGCCTTCGCGGTCCCGGGCGGTTACGTGTATATCTACACGGGCATCATCCGGAGCATGCGCGACGAATCGGAGCTTGCGGGAGTGCTCGCGCATGAAATTTCCCACGTCACGCAGCACCATTATCGCGACGCCTTGGCCAAGCAGGCCGGGATTTCCCTGCTGATCGACGCGCTCGTGGGCGACGACCAGGGGGCGATCAAGCAACTCGTGGCGCAGACGTTCTTCTCGCTGGCCGGCCTCGCGGTCACGCGCTCGAACGAATCGGAGGCGGACAAGTTCGGCACGCGCGACCTGGGCCTGATCGAGCGCAATCCGCTGGGCATCGCGAAATACTTCACGCGCGTTCCCAATCCCGGCCCGCAATGGCTGTCGAGCCACCCGGCTCCCGAGAACCGCGTGGAAAGCGTCGAAAGCCAGGTGGAAGCCAGCGCGACGCTGAAGGCCCTCGCCGCCGACTCGGTCCAGACCAATTACAAGTCGCGTTTCGACGCGATGACCGCGGTCATTCGATAACCCTTTGGAAGGGAGGAAATCCACCATGAAAACGCTTCGCCTCGGTCTCCTGCTGCCCCTCGCGGCGGCCTCCGTTTTTTTGCTCACCCAATGCGCGGGTCTGGGCGCCTTTCTGGTTTCCGAGAATGATGAGGCCCGGCTGGGCGCGGAATTCGACCGCCAGTTGCGCACCGACCCCGCCGCCCAGAAGGAATACCCCGTTTACGTCGCGAATACCCCGGAGAGAAAGGCCTTCCAGGATTACGTGGTGAACCTCGCGCAGTCCACGCTGGCGGCGGTGCCCGCGGGTCAGCGCCCCGGTTACCCGTTCAAGTTCACCTTGATCGACGCCGACGTGCAGAACGCCTTCGCCGTGCCCGGCGGGTACGTGTATATCTACACCGGCATCATCCGCACGATGCGCGACGAGTCGGAACTGGCGGGCGTGCTGGGGCATGAAATCGCCCACGTCACCCGCCACCATTACCGCGAGGCCATGGCCCGCAACACGGGGCTCGCCGTCCTCGTGGACGCCCTGGACGGGAACGACCAGAACAAGATCCGGCAGCTCGTGGTGCAAAATCTCGGCGCCCTCGCCAGTTTGAGGGTGTCGCGCGAAAATGAAAGCGATGCCGACAAATACGGGACGCGTTATCTCGCCGCGACGGGACGCAACCCGCTGGGCATCGCCAAGTATTTCGGGCGCATGAAGGGCTCCGGACTCGAGTGGCTTTCGACGCACCCCGACCCCGGCAACCGCGTCGGCGAGGTGCAGGAGCAGGTGCGCGAAAACAGTTCCTTCCGCGCCCTCGCCGCCGACTCCGCGGTCACGAACTACCGGTCTCGCTTTCAGCAGATGACGGCCGTGCTGCGTTAAGGCCGGGATTTCCCCGTATTGTCAGTCGTCGTATTGCTCGGCGAAGTTGTCGAGCGAAACGTCCGCCAGCGTCTTCACGATGACATCGTAGCCTTGGTAGAATTCTTCCGCGATCTCGCCTTTCTTCATCGTCGCGATCACGGAGTATTTGAAGCTCTTGCCGAATTTGGAGGTGACGTACTGGGTTGAGGGCGCCCATCCCAGCATCGCGATTTTCATGGTCGGCTTGGGGTTGGGGTTCGGGCCGTACATCATCAGGTGAATCCCGTCGAGCGCCACGTTCTTCGCGTCGGAGTTGGAGGTGTTGGCCAGCACGACCACGGCGTCCAGTCCCAGTTGGCGGCGGAGGGAATCCAGAGCCGTAAGGCCGGGCATGTCCATCCAGAGGTGGGTGTTGATCCCGGAATATCCCGCTGCCGCCGAGGAGGCCGTGGGATTGCGGAACATCCAATCCGAGATCGCCGCGGAGGCGGCTCCGATTTTCCCGGTAGGCAGCTTGAAATTCACGTAGGCGCGGCGCATCTCCTCGGTCGTCACGAACTCAACGGGTTCCAGCAGCTCCATTCCGTGGGCGGTAAAGGATTGCTTGAGCGCCGGGATCCCCAGTTCCGCCAGCTTGGTGGCGAAGTGGTTGGCGCCCTTCGGGGTCAACTGCGTGGTGCGCTCATAGGTGCCTCCGTAGGCCTTGGCCATCGCATTGAACTTGTACTCGCCCACGTCCCACAGGTAGAACGAGATCAGCCCGACCCGTTTGGGCTTTTCGAGCCCGGCTTTCTTCATGTTCTTGACGAAGCCCGTGGGGTAAAGGACGATTTGCTTATTGAGCTTTTTATCCTCGGCCCACTCATTGAGGGGGTCTTCGCCGGCATGGCCCGCGACGGCGAGCAATGAAAAAAGAAAGGCAAAGGGGCGCATTCCGCGCATGGGAACCTCCGGGGGATAAAAGGGTGGCTTGAAATATAATGGAGGCGCGCGGGGTTTGGAGAAGCGGCCCCTGGGGGCCAATCCGATATAAGTAGGAGCCTGTTTTCACCGGCGTGGAAGAAAATCCGGCCAGGATTCCCGCGAAAAAAAAGGGTCCGGACGCCGTCCGGACCCTTTTTTTTAACGGGACGGATCCCTTACTTCTTGACCTTTTGCAACCCGTCGTGAGTCAGGCCGTACAGCAGCATTTCCTGCGCGTAGGCGAGGTTGTCGCGCGCGCGCTCGACATAGGCGGCCTGATCCACGTCCAGCGCGTACACCTTGGTCTTGGAGCTGCTCGTCGAGCCGGCGCCGCCCGCGGCCGCCAGGATGCTGAGCGCGTTGCCCACGCCCTCGGCCAGCTTCGTGCCCGTCGAGGTCACGTCGCGGCGGCCGACGACCCAGCCGTTCGATCCGAAGATGGGCTTCGAGAGCTGCGCCGTTCCGTTGACGCCGTTGAGTCCCCAGCGGTTCTTGTTCTTGCCGCTCTTTAGCAGGCCCTTTTCGCCCACGAAGGCGATCTTGCTGTGGCCGCCGGCGATGGTGAAGCGGTACTCCGCCGACACCGAGGAATTCCCGGAGCCCTTGACCTTCGTGTCGGCCAGGCTGGCGAAGCCCACCACGTACTGGGCCAGCACTGGCGTGGCCTGGAGGCTGTCCGCCAGCGCGGCGGCCATGGCCTCGGGAGTATCGCCGGACAGGGCCTTCCACAGGGTCTTGACGGTGGAAGGCGGGATCGCGAAAGTGGTGAAGTACACCACGCCCATGCCGGTCGGGGCCACGACGAGGGCCTTGTTTTTGCCTTCGAGGCGGCTGGCCAGCTCGACGGGGTTGGACTTCTCGCCGCGCCGCATCAGCTCCCGGTACTGCGGGGTCGACAGAAGTTCCTCCTTGCTCACCACGTCGTACCCCGCGGCCTTCAGGTCGGCGACGAAGTCGGCGTAGAGCTTGTCCACGATGACGGTGAACGCGGCGGTGTCGACGCCGGAAAGCTTGTAGGTGACGCTGACCTTGGAGCTGTTTCCCGAGCTGATGGAATAGGACGAGGAGGAGGCGCTGCTCTGGTTGATGAATTCGACCTGGAACAACGGCACGAACACGCGCTTTCCCTTGGTTTCCTTTACCGTCTTTTCGGCCTGCTTAACGTCCGGGGAAGCGACGTAGCGGGCGGTAACGAGAGCCTTGTCTTTCTTGTATTCAGCCGCTTCGAAGGTGGGGTCTTTTTTACCGCCGCCGCAACCGATGAACAAGGACGCGGCGAGCAAGGCGCCGGCAAAAAGTTTGAATCGCATGGGGCTTCCTTTTCCGGAGAGGTGGAAGCGGCATAATAAACGCGGGCGGAAGCGCCTTCAAGAGTTTTTCCCGTGACACTTTGCCAAAAGTGTCGCTTTGTCTACGCGTTCCCCGGG
>JAJNBB010000079.1 GCA_021155885.1 Fibrobacteria bacterium
GGCCTTCGCGCAAGAGAAGCACGTGGGTAAAGGAAGGCAGGATTTCTTCGGAATGATGGGTGATGTACACCAGCGCGGGGCCGGAATGCTTCACGGCCGGCCGCAGGAGCTTGTCCAACGTCCCCAGGAACCGTTCGCGGGCCACGGGGTCGAGCCCGCCCGTCGCTTCGTCGAGCAGGAGCAGGTCGGGCTTCATCGCAAGCGCGCGCGCGATCACCGTGCGCCGGCGCTGTCCCTGGCTGAGCCGGTTGAAGGGACGCATGCCCAGCCCGGCCAGTCCCAATAATCGCAAGGCCCTAGCGGCCACCGCTTTTTCCTTTTTACCGGGCGTCTCGAACTGAATGCCCAAGGTGCCCACGGCGCCCGACGCCACCAGTTCGCCCACCGTCTGATGCGGCGGGACTTCCTCCTCCAGCTCGTTCCCGACCCAAGCCACGTGCCTCCGCAGCTCCGAAACGTCATGCTCGCCGAAGTCGCGCCCGAGCACCGAAAGCGTCCCGTCCTGGGGCCACAACCATCCCTGCAGCATTTGCACCAGCGAACTTTTTCCGGATCCGTTGGGGCCCAGTACGGCCCAATGCTCGCCCCGCCTGAGGGACCACGAGAAATCCTTGAGGGCCAGCACGCTCCCGCGCGCGAGCGTGGCGCCTCGAATATCCAGCAGAACTTCGGAGGTTGGGGCGGGTTTGGAAGGCATTTCCCAAATTTACCTCGAAAAGTCAGGGAGCCTGGGGACAAAGCGTCCGGGTTGTAACACGGTCGAAACACGTTTTGCCTTGGGGAGGGCAGATCGGATCGGTAGATTTGGTCCCGTAAAACGATTACTGTCGTGTTACGGATCGGAGACAAAGTGGACGGAACTTCCGTATTGGTTACCGAGGACGACGCCGACATTCTCGAGCTTGTGAGCTACGCCCTGGAGGCCGAGGGCTTCCGCGTGTTTCCGGCGAAAACGGGGCAGGAGGCGCTCTCCATCCTCAACGACGAAAGCGTCGATCTGGCCGTCCTCGACGTCATGCTTCCCGACATCAGCGGCACCGAGATCTGCCGCCGCATGAAGCGCGACGAGCGGCTGGAACGTATCCCCGTGATCTTCCTGACGGCGCGCAACGAAGAGACCGACAAGCTGGTGGGCTTCAAGATGGGCGCCGAGGACTACGTGACCAAGCCCTTCTCGCCCAAGGAGCTCGCCGCGCGCGTGCACGCCCTGGTTCGCCGCGTGCGCGGCGGGGACGACTACGTGTTCCGCAGCCTGCGCGTGGCGCTGGAAAGCCACCGCATCGACATCGATGGAAGCCGCATCCATCTTTCTCCCCGCGAGTTCTCCCTTTTGAGGGTGCTGCTCGAGGCGAAGCCCAAGACGGTGGACCGCGGAACCTTGCTGGAGCGCGGCTGGGGAATGGACGCCAAGGCCGGCCTGCGCAGCGTCGACGTCGCCGTCACGCGGCTGCGCGAAAAGATCAAGCCCTACGGCGCCTGCGTGCGCACGGTGACGGGGTTCGGCTATCAGTGGGACACGGACGGCTTCAAGGGCTAGGAGAGTTGGTGGTTGGTAGTTGGTGGTTGGTGGCAAGCCCACACAAAGTTATGCTTGGACTCAGAGGCCGTTTGTCCCGGCTTTACTCTTGAGTTGGCGGCCGCCGGGCCGCCCTGACTCCCTCTACCAACCACCAACTTCCAACGACGACGAATAGACCTGGTAGCTATCTTCCCCCCATGTCCCGCCCCTCCCTGCTCTCGCGGCTGTTCCTGTTGCTCGGCATCGTGGGCGTCGGCTGCCTGCTGCTGGCCGCGCACTTGTACCGGACCACGGGACGCATTCTCATCGAGGGGCTGCACAAGGAACTGGTGGGGGACCTGGTTTGGATCGAACACCAGATCGAAGCCGATCCGGGCCTGATGATTTTCCCCCGTTCCGACTCGCTGGCCAAGGCGATCGCCTCGGCCAAGGGCTACCGGCTTACCTTCATCGGGGCCGACGGCGTCGTGGTGGGAGACTCCCACGTGCCGCGCGACAGCCTCGGCGCCGTGGATAACCACAGCTGGCGGCCGGAGGTCGTCGAAGCGCGGCGCAGCGGCACGGGCACCGTCCTGCGCTACTCCGCGACGGTGGGGCAGAAGATGTTTTACGTGGCCCGGTCCCTTGGGCCGCGCGCGCCGCTCCTGCGCATCGCCGCCGGGCCGGCCACGCTCGACCGTTTCCGCAACGTCGCCCTGAGCACCTCCCTGCTGGCGCTCCTTCTCTTCTTCGCGGCGGCCGGGCTGCTCACGCTTTGGATTTCGCGCCGCATCAGCCAGCCGCTGCTGCGGCTGCGCGGCGCCGCGCGCGACGTGTCGCGGCCGCTGCGCTGGGACGCGCCGTTCCGCGAGGCGGAGATCCTCAACGAGGCTTTTTCGGACTACGCCGAGGCGGTGCAAAGCCTTGCCGCCGAGCTCCGGCAGGAGCGCGACCGCCTGCTGGCCCTGTTGAACCGCCTGGAGGAAGGCGTGCTGCTACTGGACGGCGAAGGGCGCATCCGCGCCGCGAACGCGGCCGCGCGCGCGCTCCTGCCGCTACGGGACCGGACCGAGCCGCTGGAGGGCAAGCGCTTCGCCGAGGTCGTGCGCCACGAGGGTCTCGGCGCCTGGGTCGCGCAGGAACGGTCCGCCGACGCGCCGGGCGGGGTATACCAGGTGGAAAAAAGCGCCGAAAGTCCGGTCGATCTTATGTGCCGGCTGCGGGCGCTGCGCTCGGGCGTGGCGGACGAGGCGCTGTTGACCTTGGTGGACGTGACCGCCCTGAGAAACCTCGATCGCGCGAAAACCGACTTCGTCGCCAACGCTTCCCACGAGTTGAAAACCCCTTTGTCCTCCATCCTCGGCTACTCCGAAACGCTGCTGGAGGGCGCCCTGGAGAACCCGGCGGCGCGCGGCCCCTTCCTTCGCAAAATCCATGCGAACGCCCAGCGCCTGCAGGGACTCGTCCAGGATTTGCTCAACCTGTCGCAACTCGAAAGCCAGGGCCCCTCGCGGACCGAAGTCCTCCCGGTGCGCGACGTCGTGCAGGCGGCCTGGAACCAGCATCGCGCCGAGGCGGAGCGCAACGGCATCCGGTTCGAAAACCGCGTGCCCCAGGACCTGGCGTGGAAAATGCAGCCGCGCGACCTTGACTTGATTTTGGGAAACCTCGTCGGCAACGCCGTCAAATACAATCCTCCCGGCGGCAAGGTCCGCGTGGAGTGGGACGCGGCTTCCCGTACCCTTGGGGTGCGGGACACGGGGCATGGCATTCCCGCCGAGTCCCTGCCGCATATCTTCGAGCGTTTTTACCGGGGCGACGCCGCGCGCGCGCGCGGCGAGGGCACCGGCCTGGGCCTGGCGATCGTCAAGCATGCGGCCCAGCGTTACGGCATCCAGGTCGCGGCCGAGAGCGCCCTGGGCGAGGGCAGCGTCTTCTCCCTGGAGGCACCTGCGGAGTTGATGGGGTAAAAAAGTTGGGGGTTGGGCACCCCGCCCGAGTCGGCTCCCTGTCGTTGGGCGTTGGGAGTAGACACAACTTCCCCGATTTTGCCAAAATTCGAATAGGGCCGTTTTTGTGTTCCTCCCAACTCCCAACCCGCAACTCCCAACGCTTATCTTTTCCGCCCTATGCATCTCATCGTCACCGGCGGCTGCGGCTTCATCGGCAGCAATTTCGTACGCCTGATCCTGGCCGAACGGCCCGGCTGGCGCGTCACCAACGTCGACAAGCTGACCTACGCGGGCAACCGCGCCAACCTCGCCGACGTCGAGTCCAACCCGAACTACCGGTTCCTGCACGCGGACATCTGTGACAAGGAAGCCATGGGTGCGCTGTTTTCAGCCCCGGGCGCGGACAAGCCCGACGCCGTCGTGCACTTCGCCGCCGAGTCTCACGTCGACCGTTCGATCACCGGTCCCGAGATCTTCGTCATCACCAACGTGCTGGGCACGCAAAACCTGCTGGAGAACGCCCGCCAAAACGGCGTCGGCCGCTTCCTGCACGTTTCCACCGACGAAGTGTACGGGTCCCTGGGACCCACGGGGCTGTTCACCGAAACCACCCCCTACGCCCCCAACTCGCCCTACTCCGCCAGCAAGGCGGGTTCCGACCTGCTGGTGCGGGCCTACCACCATACCTTCGGCATGGACACGGTCATCACGAATTGCTCCAACAATTACGGGCCGTACCAGTATCCCGAGAAGCTGATCCCGCTGTTGATCACGAACCTGATGGACGGCCTGCAGATCCCGATCTACGGCGACGGGCAGAACGTGCGCGACTGGCTGCACGTCGAGGACCATTGCCGCGGGATTTTGTTGGCGCTCGAGAAGGGCAAGGCCGGCGAGACCTACAATATCGGCGGGCGCAATGAGCGCAAGAACATGGACATCGCGCTCGGCATCCTCGCGCTGATGGGCAAGGACGAGTCCTCCATCCGCTACGTCGAGGACCGCCTGGGTCATGATCGCCGCTACGCCATTGACGCGGACAAGATCCGCGGCGAACTCGGCTGGGAGCCGCGCCACACCTTCGACTCCGGCCTGCCGGCGACGGTCGCGTGGTACGTGAAGAACGAATCCTGGTGGAGACCTTTGAAGAAGAGGTAGGGCTAAGGGCTTAGGACTTAGGTCGGGCCGATGTGGAATGAAATAGTTTGAATTCGGCCTTACCTAAGTCCTAAGTCCTAATACCTTTTTCCCATGCTCAATCTCGTCTTCATGGGCACGCCCGACTTCGCGGTGCCGGTGCTGGAATCCCTGGCCGGGGCGCACCGCGTGTCGCTGGTCGTCACGCAGCCCGACAAGCCCAAGGGACGCGGGCAGCACCTCGCCGCGCCGCCGGTCAAGCAAAAGGCCCTGGAACTGGACATCCCCGTCGCCCAGCCGGCTTCGCTGAAGACCCCGGAGTTTCACGACCTGATCGCCGCCCAGAAAGCGGACCTTCTGGTCGTGGTGGCCTTCCGCATTCTGCCGGCCACGCTTTTTCCCTTGGCCCGCCTGGGCGCGGTGAACATCCACGGCTCGCTGCTGCCCCGGTATCGCGGCGCGGCGCCGATCCAGTGGGCGGTGGCGCGCGGCGACGCCGAGACGGGCGTCACTATCTTCCAGCTCGACGCCGAGGTGGACCACGGCATGATCCTCGCCCAGGCGAAGACGCCGATCGGCCCGGACGAAACCTCGGAGGCGCTGTTCGCGCGCCTCAGCGCGATGGGGCGCGACCTGCTTTTGAAAACGCTGGAGGACCTGGAGGCGGGCCGGACCGTTCCGCGCGCGCAGGACCACGCACAGGCGTCGCCGGCGCCCAAGCTGAGGAAAGAGGACGGCGCGATCGACTGGAATCTTCCCGCGGCCGCGATCCACAACCGCGTGCGGGCCTTCAACCCGTACCCTGCCTGTTACGCCACCGAAATGTTACCCTCCGGTCCCGGACGCGTCTTGCGGGTCCACCGGTCGCGGCCCGCGCCCGCCCACGGCGGCGCTCCCGGAGAGCTGCGCGCCGGGGGCGGGGAACCCTTCGTGGGCACGGGCGACGGAGCCCTGCAACTGCTCGAGGTTCAGTGGGAAGGCAAGCCGCGCATCTCGGGCCGCGACCTGGTCAACGGCCTGCGTGGGGCGCCGCTGCGTTTTCTCACCGAGGGCGCGGCTTAGCCGCGCCCTTCCGTTTGACCCGCGCCGCGCGCGCGGCCTCCAGGGCCTTCTCCGCCCACTTTCGCAAGGTCGCCGGTTTTTCCAGCACCTTCTCCGGGACCCGCCAATAAGGCATCGTGATCGGCGCGCGGTCGCGGCTTTTCACCCGGCTGTAGGGCCGAAAGGGTTCCGACGCCGCCTTCTCGAAGTCGGGCCGGTTGGCATCGTCCACGCGGAAGTACAGCGGCCCCTCCGAGGAGATCAGGGCGAAAAAGATCCCTTCGCTGTAGATGCCGATGCCGCCGAACATCGAGCGCCACTCGACCGGCAGCACGCGCGCGAGGCGCTGCAAGGATTCCGGCGGTTCGGCTTTTTTCCTGGGAGCCATGCCTGGAAGTTAATTTCTGCGGGATCCTTCCTCGACCCGCAGGCGGCCGGCTACCCGCCGTCCGCTACCCGCTATTCGCTGCTTTTAATTCTACACTCCCCGCATGTGCTTCTCCGCCACGGCCAGCTTCATCGCGAGCGCCGCGCTGCTTTCGATCGGCGCGGCGACCTGGGCCGTCGCGAGAAAGAAGGACAAGGTCCTGATCGCCATTCCCCTCCTGTTCGGGGTCCAGCAGTTCTTCGAGGGCATCCAGTGGCTTTACCTGGACCGGGGCTCCTCCTCCCCGCTCGCCGCGTACGGGTTCCTGATCTTCGCCCTCGTTATCTGGCCGACCTACGTACCGGCTTTCGTGCTGGCGCTGGAGAAAAAACGGCGCCGGTTGCTGGGCGTCTTCGTGGTCACGGGAGCGCTTGTCTCGCTGTATTTCACCGGTCTGCTGGTTTTTGAGGACGTTCGGGTCCGCGAGCAAAACGCCTGCGTGAACTACGCCTTCGACTTTCCCTTCAAGTGGACCGTCCTGGGGCTTTACCTGCTGGCGGTTCTCGGCTCGCTGTGCGCTTCCAGCCGGCCCATGTTCCGCGCCTTCGGAATCGCGATCGCGGGGATGTCCGTGTTCTCGTGGTGGATGTACAAGAGCAACTTCGTGTCGGTGTGGTGCTTTTTCTCCGCCGCCGTAAGCGCGCTATTCTTCCTCTACGTGCAGCGCAAGCGGTCGAAACGACCGCACGCGACCTGATCCGGCATTACGAAACCCATTTCCCCGCGATGTGCCCCGCGGCCGACACCAGCGCGGTGAGGACGACGCCCCACGCGATGTCGACAGCCACCAGCGAGGCGGGCCAGCCGCGGATCAGCGCGAGGTTGGTGAATTCGTAGGTCATGTAGGCGAAGAAGCCGAACAGCGCGCCGCGCACCAAGGCTTGCGTCCACGAGCCCGAAGCCAGCGACGGCGCGATCACGAACACCATCAGCCCGAGCGGGTACAGCAGGTAAAACGCCACGGCGGCGGGAATGTTCGGCGCGGGCGCGAGAAGCGGCCCCAGCGCCTGGACATAGAGTTTCTTGGCGAGCACGCCGAGCCAGGCCAGGTCCACCGCGAGCATGACGATCAAGGTGGCGGCATAAGCGACGATGTATTTCAGCATGGGGTTCTCCGGGGTGTGATCAGGGTACGCAATTTACGCAGGGATGGTTTTGGGGCGGCGAACGCAGAGCGGCGAACGCAGAGCGCGTTTGCGACCCCGGGAAGTGCCAGCTACCTTGCGGCCGTGGGATGGCGGCACCCAAAATCTTTTGGTCCGTGCTATCTTAATCTAGTGTCTGACTAGGAAATCTCCTTTTGGTTCAAAAACCCGAAAATTCCACAAATTTCGCCAAATTTTTATTGGGGCCGGAGCTTGACGATGCGAAAAACCAATTTTATTGTTATCCTATCGGAATGGTGGACTAATTGCTCTCCAAGAAAACCAAATATGCCTTGAAGGCACTGCAGTATTTGGCCCGCG
>JAJNBB010000101.1 GCA_021155885.1 Fibrobacteria bacterium
TAGAACGAGGAGGCGTTCAGGTTGGCGGTGCCGCTCCCGCTGCCGGTGTTACCGCCGTAGGCCGCGTAGAACTTGCCTTGATAATACACCGGGGTAAAGACGTAGTGGTGGGCCTGCGAATTCGTGTTGGTGCAGGTAAGGCCGCTGTTGTTGGCGCAATTCGACTTGTTGAAGGCGAAGTTCGTCGGGGCCAGGTGGCCGTTGTACATGGTCGACAGGGGCATGCCGAAGCGCGGCGTGCGGTTCCTGAGTGTGTCCGCGGGGGCGGGGCTGTTGTTCGGAATCACGTACATGGTATCCATGTCGCTCACCCAGATCTTGTCGTTCACCACCTTGATGCCGCCGGGCTGCTTGAAGTGCGAGGCGATGGTGGTCACGGTGGAGGAGGAACCGATCGGGGTCGAAACGATCGAAACTTTGGCGGCGGGACGATTGCCGGGCTTAGAGTCATGGCCCAGATAATCGTTGGTGAGAATGACCATGCGTCCGTCCGAGAGCCAGTCGAAGCCGTACATGGTGATGCAGCCGACGCCTTCGCCTTGGCAGGAACCGAGGCCGGGGTTGGACGGCGTCCAGGGCGTCATGTCGTAGGTGCCCGAAACCCGCTTGGGCGGGACGGCGTGCTGGGCCGAAACGGTGGCGGCGAACGCGCCGATGAGCCCCAAAGCGATGTAGTGCGAAAATTTCAAACGAACCTCCAGGCCCATTTTTCGGCGTATCTCGCGAAAGTCAAATGGGCTACAGTAAGGTACCGCAAAACTTCATTTTCCACTTGTAAAATCCGCATGACAAGTAGGCTACAGTAAGGTACCGCAAAACTTCATTTTCCACTTGTAAAATCCGCATGACAAGTAGTCAAAGGAGGTTACAAATTCCTAAAAATGGGAGGATTTTTAGTATAAATCCTGATTTTTTCGGTTTATCGGGAAATGTATAGGATCATTTCCCCAAGAACGACCCCAGCTCCCGCCGACGGAAATCCGCCTATCCGGCGTAAACTTTATAATCGATTTCCGGGAAGATGTTGTCGGTCGCTTCCAGATTGCGGAGGTAGCCCTCGTCGATGCGGTTGCCCGCGATCTGCCCCCATAATTCCAGGCAATTATGAACATGCACCTTGGTGCGCTTCACGGCGTATTCCACCATGGTTCCGGTTTTCATGATGAACGCCCAGTCCGAGGATTGCGCGAGCAGGAGCTCGCGGGCCATCTGGTTGCGGGCGCGCCGGTCGAGGTCGCCGTTTTCGCCACCAGTCGTTGGTGCCGTTCAGCCAGACGTCGGCATAGCCGCCGGCTCCCCAGCTCGAGAAGGCCGGCTCGCTTTTCGGCGGGTTCGGGTGGCGGCCGAGGTAGTCCCGGGGGGACGCCAAGGTCACCTTATGCGCCGAGGTAGCGGCCTTGCGCAGGACCGCGCCCAGGAAGCGGGGGCCCTCGTACCACCAGTGGCCGAACAGTTCCGCGTCGTAGGGGCACACGATGTTGGCGGGCGCGCCGAGCAGCGGGTCGAGATGGTCGGCCTGCAGGTCGCGGTTGAACAGGAAGTTGCCCGCGTGCTCGTTCGCCGCCTCGAGCGCCCAGGCCTCGACGTAGGGCTGCTTCTCGGTGTTCTTGCCGGTGATGCGGTGGTATTTGATGCCGGTCTGGATGCGCAACCCCATCGGGTGGATGTAGGGCGCGATGTAGTCGATGTCGAGGTCGTGGCCGATGTCGCGGTAGAACTCGCGGTAGCGCCAGTCTCCCGGATAGCCTTCCTCGGCGGACCAGACCGCCTTCGACGATTCCGGGTCGCGGGCGAAGCAATACACGCCCGCGGGCGTTTCCACGGGGGCGTAGCATCCCTTCGGCGAGGGAGGGTCGCCCTGCAGAATGCCGTGGGTGTCGGTGAAGAAATACTTGAGCCCGGCGTCGCGGAGGTTTTTGTCGAGGCCGGGGTAGTACCCGCATTCCCCCAGCCAGATGCCCCACGGATCGACGCCGAAATGCTTTTGGTAGTTGCGGACGGCCACCTCGAGCTGGGCCTCGATGTTGCGCGGGGCGTAGCGGAGGTTGGGCAGAAAGCCGTGGGTGGCGCCGCAGGTCACGATCTCCAGGTTGCCGCGCCGCTGGTAGTGCCGGAAGCCGTTCAGGAGGTTGCGGCCCAGGGCCTCGAACTTGAGATGGCAGGCCTCGAAGCGGTTGCGGTACATGGCCGCGAGCTCCGCGAAGCGAGGGTCGTTCTTGGTGCGCGAGCATTCCTTCTCGGCCAGTTCGCGCAGGCGGTCGAGATGGTTGGCGTAGCGGGTCTGCAGCAGTTCGTCGGCGAGCATCTCGCATAGCGGCGGAGTGAGGCTCATGGTGAGCCGGAACGGGAGGTTGTCGCGCTCCAGCGCCTCGAACTCCAGCAACAAGGGGATGTACGTCTCCGTGATCGCCTCGTAGAGCCATTCCTCCTCGAGAAAGCGGGCGTGCTCGGGGTGCCGGACGAAGGGCAGGTGGGCGTGGAGAACGAAATTGAGATAGGCCATCGGGATCCGGGAGCGGCCGGCTAGCGGCGGCGCTTGGGAGGGTAATTCGGCCTTCCGGCCTCATGCCTTCGGCTGGCGGCCGGGGCCGCCGGCGGGATCTTCTGGACCGCCGCGCCCGAAGACGCGGAGGAAGAGAGCGAGCCCGGGCCCTCGAAGTTCCAATCTCCCGCAAGGGCGGACACGCTCTTTTCCGTGGAAAGGGCGTCGGTGCGCCCGAGCTCCGAGGAGCCCAGGGGCTGGGTGACGCTCAGGTTGTATTCGAGCACCGAGCGTTCGCCCGCGGCCTGCTGGAGGCGCTGGCGGGTTTGCTTCCAGCTTTCGGGGGCGTCGGAGCGGTTGGAGCGCCCCAGGATCGAGATGAAGTGACCCTGCTCGCTGACCCAGCCGATTTCGACCTGGTACGACAGGCCGGAATACGGTACGCGCAGGTAGGCCTTGCGGGCGTCGAGCGCGACCGGCAGCAGCGCGAAGTTGGGGGCGAACAGGTCCCGGGCCACCCAGTTCAGGCGCAGGGCCTCGCGGTATTCCTCGCCGTCGCGCTTCGCGGCCTCGGTCAGGGCGTACTGCTCCGGGGTGATCTCCCAATAGGCGTGCAGGTATTCCGGGTCCTGGGTCATCAGCACGAGCCGGTCCTCGCCGTAGG